>NZ_JABSUZ010000049.1:0-38869 GCF_013284345.1 Brevibacillus sp. MS2.2 | reverse complement strand
CAACGCCCCGTGCTTTCGGGTGACAGAAGATCGATTGCCGCTACTCATCGAAAAAGTGAAACGCCAAGCTACGACGATTTCGGCAAGAATCGGCGGAGCATGAGCAAACCCTCCATTCCAGCATCTGTTGGTGGAGGGTTTGCTTTTTTTAATAGGAACCATTGGATCTTTCAATTTTTTCACCTTGAAAAACTGTGTTAGTGTGAAAGAAACAGTGGGGAGGGAAGACAGACATGTTTCCATTTCGCGTCATAAATCAGGAAACCACGGAAGATGTGCTGGATATGGCCAGCGTGATTGAAGTGGTCGAGCAAGCCTATCAAATGAAATCAAGTCAGCAGGCGACGTTGTTTCCCCTCATTTTTCATGAGTTCGTAGAGGGTAGAGCCGACATGGATATTAAATCAGGTCATTTGCCCCAAGCCGATATATTTGGACTCAAGCTCGTCTCGTGGTTCGGTGACAATGACAAGAAAGGCTTGCCACAATTAGTGGGTACGGTGATGGTATTGGACAGCCAAACTGGGGTACCCCAGGGGATTTTGAGTGGAGAGCATATTACTTGCATGCGTACGGGAGCGGCTGGTGGAATCGGTGCAAAGTATTTGGCACGTCCCGAATCGGAGAACCTGCTCATTGTCGGGACGGGACACCAGGCTCCTTTTCAAATCATGGCGACACTGATGACGATGACAGAGATCAAGCGGGTGTACATTTGCAATCCGCGATCACCAGAAAAGGCGCAAAGCTTTGTCGCCAAAATCAAAGAGAACCTCTTGACTAGATTTGTCTCCAAATATGCAGGAGAAGAATACGAGTGTTATGCCAAGCGTTGTGACGTGCAGTTTATTGCCGTGGACAACCTCGAAGAAGCGACTAGACAAGCAGATATTATCATCACGGCAACCTCTTCACGTGAACCGATGATCCAAGCGGAGTGGGTGAAGCCAGGGACACATATTACCTGCATAGGGGCAGACATGGAAGGTAAACAGGAAATCGATGAACGGCTTTTTGCAAAAGCGCGCGTCTTCGTTGATGATGTAGGACAGGCTGTACGTGTGGGAGAGACGAAGGTAGCTGTAAAAAAGGGCCTGATAACAGAACGCGATATCGCAGCAGAGATCGGATATGTCATCCCTGGTCATGCCCGAGGACGACAACATGCAGAAGAAATCACGATTTTTGACAGCACCGGGATCGCGTTTCAGGATTTACTGACAGCTGCACACATTTTGAGTGTGGCGGATAAGCGCGGTGTAGGTACGATCGTTGATCTGTAAGGATGAAAGGACAGGATAAGGAGAGGAACGACGATGAGAATTGCACCTTTTAAAGTAGAAGAATGGATGAACGCCTACGAGATGGAGGCTGTTTACAATATTGCGGAAACATGCGTCGATTCGCTGACCGTAGAAGAGTTGATTCGCCTTTCCGATGAGCCGGAAGATTTTTTCCGCGAGATGGCCCAGAAGAAGCTGACGTACGGGCATATCGAGGGTTCGCCGGAATTCCGCAGCCTCGTCGCGAGTATGTATCAAACGATGAAGCCGGAGAACATTTTGGCGATGAACGGGGCGATCGGAGCGAATTTTCTCACCTTGTTCTCGCTCGTTGCGCCTGGTGACGAAGTAATTACAGTCCATCCGACGTATCAGCAAATTTATTCGGTACCGGAGTCGTTCGGAGCGCAGGTCAAGCTGCTCAGACTTTTGCCGGAAAATGATTTTCTGCCTGATCTGGATGAGTTGCGCTCGCTTGTTACAGACAAGACCAAGCTGATCTGTATCAACAATCCGAACAATCCATCTGGAGCTTTGATGGGTGAAGGATTGCTGCGAGAAATCGTAGAGATTGCCCGCTCCGTTGGTGCCTACCTGCTGTGTGACGAGGTGTATCGAAATTTGCATCAAGACCCGGAGGTTGTGGTGCCATCTATCGTGGACTTGTACGAAAAAGGGATTGCGACAAGCAGCATGTCCAAAGTGTTTTCATTGGCGGGCTTGCGCCTGGGATGGATTGCAGCACCTCAGGATGTGATCAAGAGCTGCTTTACGCACCGCGATTACACCACCATAAGCTGCGGGATGCTGGATGACATGCTGGCTGTCCATGCACTGAAAAACCGCGAAAAGATCATGGAACGCAACCTGAAGATCGTGCGGGACAACCTGCAAATTCTCGATGAGTGGGTAGCAAAGGAGCCGTTGGTCTCTTACGTCAAGCCGCAGGCAGGAACAACCGCGATGCTCAAGTACGAGCTGGATATCCCTTCGGAAACGTTTTGCATGGACCTGTTTAAAACGACAGGGGCGTTTTTGACACCAGGCAGTTGCTTCGACATGGAAGGCTGGTTACGCATCGGGTACGCCTGCTCGACAGAAGTGCTTCAAACAGGTTTATCAAAAGTATCGGAGTTTTTGGAGTCGCGCAAATAAGGGATAAAGTAGGAGACTTCGGTGGAAGAAAAGAGACACCTTATCCTGGTGTTCGGGCATTCTGGCAAAAAGGTACTGACGATCGTGAGCGACAGTAATGTAGATGCTCGCAAGCTGGCGGAGATTATAGGGAAGCACGTATAGGGTATCGGTTGAACATAGAGCCACTCTCGGCTACACTTTTTCTAACAGAGGTTGTTCAAAAAGCTGACTTTTTGAACACGCACTTACACGAAGAATGGGTGTCGTTCGGTGAGGGAGTGGTTAATCAATCATGGAGTTACGTAATCTGAAGACATTTCAGGTCGTTGCCGAGCATCTGAACTTGACGAAAGCTGCTGAGCAACTCGGATACAGCCAGCCTACGATTACACTCCAGATTCAAGCATTGGAGCGGGAGCTGGGCCATCCTTTGCTCAATCGGGTAGGCAAGCGCACGTTTTTGACACCGGCCGGAAAAATAGTGAAACAGCATACGGATCAGCTTTTCTACGTGCTCCAGCACATGGCGGAGGGACTTAATTACTTAGACATGCCTGTAGGACCGCTGGTCGTGGCGGCCCCGGAGTTTTATTGCATCCAATACATGCCCCAAATTCTGAAAGCATATGTGGAGACACATCCACAGGTTAATCTGCAGGTGATTTCATGCACCAGTCAGGAGACTTTGAAAAAAATCCAAGCCCACGAGGCGGATATTGGCATCATTGCGGGCACCACCTCGCAACCAGGTATTCATTCCAGTGTCGTGGACTTAGAACAATTCACTTTGATTGCTTCTCCTGATTTGATGAAGGACAAAACACTGGCAGATGCACTCGTGACCTTTCCTTTTTTGTCCTATCAGGAGGGATGCAATCTCGATGAATTTATTACCCAATGCCTGTTGGAGTTAAACTACATCCCACCCTCTGTCATTAAATGTAGCAGCGAAGAAACGATCAAACGGTCAGTCCTGAATCAAACAGGGATAGCCCTGCTCAGTAAGGTTCTCGTGGAAAAGGAGCTTCAAAAAGGAGAACTAATCGAGCTGTACAGCTTTTCCAAGAAAGCAGAAACATCGCTGGTCTGTCTGGGTCGCCGAAGAGAAGAACCCGCAATCCAGACCTTTATGGAGCTCGTCAAAGACGTCTGGTTATCCGTAAGAGAAGAGTAGTCATGACAAGGGGTTCTCTAAGAAGTCCCTTAAAAGTAAGGAAGCTGGGAAAGAAGGTTTCGTTTTTCCCAGCTTCTTTTTCGTTTTTATTGTCTGAGTCTGACGTTTATACAATTTGAATGTGGGGCAAATTGTCACATGGAAACAATATTTTCTTCTTGCACCTCTAGAGCGAGGATTGTTTGCGTGATATAATCTTGATTTCTTTCATTTTTGTGTGTAACGGCAATGATATTGTAAAATGACAGAAGGTAAGAGAAATAGGAGATGACAACAAATGAGTAAGCAAGTAAACGAAACCGAACTCGTTTCGCATGTAGCTACGAAAACAAAAGTAGACCCGGAAAAAATCAAGATCGTACTCAAGCATGAGCAAGCGTACATGAACAGTGCGAAGACGGATGCAAAAGGTGATGTTGACGTTGATTTTGATGATCTCGTAGATTACGTCATGAGTAAGTCAGATGTAAAGCTGGATGAGATCACTGTCGAGAAGATCCTGGATGTAGAGATGGAATACTTGATTAAAAAAGGAATCGCTGGATACATAGACGAATAGAGGACGTCTGATTGTCAGGAAAAGAAGAGTAGTGTTCCAAGCACATTCCCCTGTAGAGGGTGATGTGCTTTTTTATATATCTGAATGACAGTGGCTGCGGTGGGGAGAAGAATATTTCCAGTCTAGGCTCCAGGCTCCGTCCCGCTGAGGGTTGAGACTGTCCGCTCCGAAGGGATTCGCGGGGAAACGCAAAAGTGGTAGCCGCTACCTAGCCCAGGCACGTTGCGTTTCTTTTGCCCGCGAATCCCTTCTCCGCTCGGTAGGACTCCACAAGTCGCTACGTCTGGAAATATTCTTCTCTGTCGTGACGGAGTACAATCTTCAATCTTTTAATGCTTTTAAACCCTGTTTAGACACGGAAAGCTCGTAGAGGAAACAGGAGAAATAAGCGAAGATCTTTGGTACACCGACCGAGACGGAATGCAAAAAGCGAAACACGCTCTTAAGCGTCCACCTCTGAAACACATCCTGAATGGACCACTTTGGACGCGGTTTCGCTTTTTGCATGGAGGCGGGCAGTGAATCCCACAGCGGGTGGGACAAGAATCTGAGCGTTTTCTTCTGTTTCCTCCCCAGCACTACAGCGTGACGACAGCGTTTTTTAGTATTATTTAACAATGGGTATATACACTAAAAAATCCAAAAAATATCTGAAAGACAAATGTAAATTGTTTGACTATTGATGGTCGCCGTGTCTATAATTTGGTTATCTTTGTTAGTAATGTTAACTAACTGTGTGGCGGTGATCGATGAAGCGTGCAAGCTCCCAAAAAAACAGGTAATAGCAAACTCGTGAAAAAACTGAATAAAGAAGAAGTACTGCAGCAGGTCGTCTTGCACGGGCAAATTTCCCGCGCGGATATATCCAAACAGACACAGCTCAGCCGTCCATGTGTTTCCGCACTCGTAGATGAAATGATCCAGGAAGGACTCCTGCAAGAAGTAGGAATGGGCGATTCCAAAGGCGGCCGCAAGCCGATTTTGTTGGAGTACAACTACCAGGCCTACGCCATTGCCGGCGCGATTTTTGAAGGATCTACCCTGGACATGGCCATCGCAGATATGAAAGGTGAGTTCTTGGCTCGCTATCGAAAACGGCTGGCACAACCAGCGAATGGTGAAACCGTCATCGAAGATTTGGCCGCTGGACTTGATCGTTTGTTGCGTGAAAGCGGCATCCCGCGAGAGCGCCTGCTCGGAATGGGCGTCGGTTTGCAAGGGGTCACACAGCGTGGCAGTGGAACCGTCAGCTTTTCACCCAGCACAGGCTGGATGGGTTCACCGATTCAGCAGACCATCGAAGCGCGACTCGGACTGCCCGTCATTATCGACAATGACGTGAATATGATGACACTGGGCGAGTACGTCCGTGGAGCAGGGGTCGGCCATACCAACGTCGTCTACATGTACGTAGGAACGGGGATTGGGGCCGGGATCATTTTGGATGGACAGTTTTATCGGGGGAGTCGTGAGGCAGCAGGAGAAATCGGCTTCATGATGATCGGCCCGGTACATAATCGCCCGAATGGCGCGTCAGGGGTGTTTGAGACGCATTATTCGATTCCGGGCATCCAAGAGCAGGCTAAGGGATTTCTCTCTGACCTTCAGGAAGGGTCGAGTGTCATAGAAGAGCTGATCCGGCACGCCAAACAAAATGCAGATGCAAAGGAGCTTCTTGCAGATGTGTATCGACATTGGGCGTACGGAATGGCGAACATCATCAGTATTTTGAACCCGGAAATATTGATCCTGAGCGGGGAGATGGTCCACGTCGATGGTGAAGGGGTGAAGCAAATTCACGAATGGCTGAGAGAATGGGTGCCCGAGGTACCTAATCTCGAAAAAGCGAGTCTGGGGGAACGAGCTGGTTTGATTGGTGCTGTCCACAGTGTTTTGGAAGCGTTTCCTTTCACACGACTGCTTGACAAAGAGTGAGAAGAACAAGAGGGGGAGTTCGTTTTGAAGAAGACAACTAGCAAGCTGAAAACATGGATGAAGGGCGTATTTGTCAGCTCCTTGGCTCTGACTGTGGCTGCGTGCGGCACTGGAGGACAGGAAGCAAAGCCTGCCGACAACAGCGCAGGCGGCCAATCGGGTACGGCTGCTCAACCTGCTGATTCATCGGGTGACCCACAAAGACTGGTGATTTACACCGGACGGGACAAAAACATTTTTGAAATCGTATTGCCAAAATTCAAAGAAAAGTACCCGAACATTGAAGTGGAAACACTTGAAATGGGTGCGCAACAAATTTTGGAGCGCGTTCGTGCAGAGAAAGCGAACCCGCAGGCTGACTTCTGGTGGGGCGGTACCCAATCTGCTCTAGCGACAGCAGCCAATGAAGATCTGCTTGAGCCTTACAAGCCGACTTTTGCAGACAAGGTTCCGGATTTGTACAAAGATCCGCAAGATCGCTGGTACGGCGAAATGCTTTTGCCAGAGGTTATCATGTACAACTCGCAGGTGCTGAAGCCAGAAGAAGCACCGCAAGATTGGGATGAATTGATCGATCCGAAATTCAAAGACAAGATCGTGATCCGAAACGTACTGCCGTCCGGCACGATGCGTACCATTTATTCCGCAATGATCTTCCGTCAAGGGGCGGATACTCCTGAAAAAGGTTTTGAATGGCTGACCAAGCTCGATGCCAATACAAAAGAGTACACGCAAGACCCGACAAACCTGTATCTGAAGCTGGATCGTCAAGAGGGGGTCATCTCCCTGTGGAATCTCCAAGACGTTCTGATCCAAAGCAAAAAGAACAACCATCCGTATGACTTCATTTATCCGAAGAGCGGGGCACCGATTCTGGTAGATGGCGTGGCTCTGGTAAAAGGCGCGAAAAACCTGGACGCAGCGAAAAAGTTCATGGAATTCTTGATGAGTCCTGAAATAGCTGCCCAATTGGCGAAAGAGCGCTTCCAGTTCCCATCTCGTACAGACATCAGCAAGGACGAATTGCCAGACTTCATGAAAAATCTCGAGCTGAAGCCGATGGAACTCGATTGGGCTGTCATGGCTGAAAAAGAAAAAGAGTGGATGCAGCATTGGGATGAGAACATCAAGGGGAAAGGCAAGAAGTAAGGAAGGGTTTTTTAAAAGCAGCTAGGCGGGAAGGAGTTGTCCTTTCCGTCTAGTCACATATAGAAGTTGTTTTTATACGGACGCAGCTTGAAATGACTTGCGATGAAGGAGGAAACACAACCCGATGAGCAGCGTAACACTTGATCACGTTCACAAAAGGTTTGGCCAAGCAAAAGGGGTCGAAGATGTTCACATTCATATCGAATCAGGAGAGTTTTTTACTTTTCTCGGTCCGAGTGGCTGCGGCAAAACGACTACCCTGCGCATGATTGCCGGCTTTTATTATCCAACGGAAGGCCATATCCGCTTTGGATCACAGGAGGTCACATCTCTTCCTCCCCATAAACGCAATACCGGGATGGTATTTCAAAACTACGCGTTGTTCCCGCACATGACTGTTTTTGAAAATATCGCGTTTGGCTTGCAGGTTCGGAAAGTCAACAAAACCGATGCAAAAGAGCGTGTAGAACGGATCATGAAGCTGGTCCGTCTGGAAGGCTATGGCGAACGCCGTATTGATCAGCTTTCTGGGGGACAACAGCAACGGGTAGCACTGGCACGGGCGCTGGTCATCGAGCCGCAGATTCTGCTGTTGGATGAGCCGCTGTCCAATCTGGATGCGAAGCTTCGAGAAGAGACGCGCTTCGAGATCAAGAGACTCCAGTTGGAGCTGGGGATTACGACGATTTACGTTACACACGATCAGGCAGAAGCGATGTCGATGTCAGACCGGATTATGGTCATGCAGAGCGGAGAAGTGCAGCAGATCGGAACACCGCATGAGATTTACCATCGTCCTGTAAACCGTTTTGTCGCGTCTTTTATCGGCGAGACGAATCTGTGGGAAGGGACAGTTACAGGGTTTGACGGCGATGAAGTGCTGGTTCGCACGGCTTCTGGACAAATGCTAAGCGGATTTAAGGAAAATGCCTCTCCACGTGCACAGTTGTCAGTTGGGGAGAAAGTAACCATGTCCATTCGTCCTGAATCCGTTCTGGAGAGTACAGGAAATGAAGGACAAAATGTAGTGACAGGCTCTGTTGTTATGTCTGAATTTACAGGGGCGTGTGTCAATTACGTCACGGAAGTAGGAACGGAGAGCTTGCGCAGCATGTCCATCAACCTGGGACGACCGATTAAACAGCGCGGCGATGCCATCGGCCTACATATACCGAAAGAGAGCATTTATTTTGCCGGATAAGGGGGAAGAAGCTTTTGAGAGCAGAGTTGCAGCAAGCGCCGACAGCAGCCAGACGAAAGTCCATCACCGCTTCACCCGCCTTCGTCTACGTGCTGGTATCGCCACTCTTTTTAATATTGTTGGCTTATGTCATTTATCCATTGTTCGAAACGTTCGTTGCGAGTATCAAAATCGATGAAGAAATTACGTGGAAAAACTACATTCGCTTCTTCAGTCTGGAGCATACCGCTAACCTGGAAGCGTTGTGGAACAGTATCTACATATCGGTTCTGAGTGTTGTTACGTGCGGAATTGTTGGTGTCGCGATGGCGTTTTTATTGGAACGCTATGATTTTCCTGGACGAAAAATACTTTCAGTGCTGGCTTTGGTTCCGATGGCATTGCCTCCACTCATTGGCGTTCTCTCGTTTACCTTTTTGT
Organism: Brevibacillus sp. MS2.2; assembly: GCF_013284345.1. NCBI lineage: Bacteria > Bacillati > Bacillota > Bacilli > Caryophanales > Paenibacillaceae > Brevibacillus > Brevibacillus sp. MS2.2. The sequence goes on along the minus strand of NZ_JABSUZ010000049.1, from coordinate 30,011 downwards.
ACGGAGAGAGCGGAATCATTCCACGGGCGATCAAAGAGCTGTTCGGGCTTGCCCAGGTTCCTTTCTCGTTAAAAGGAATTTGGGGTGTGGTCGTCGTTCATACGTTTACGATGTACACCTATTTCTTCATGACAGCAACGGCAGCAATCAAGGGACTCGACCCTTCCTTGGAAGAGGCGGCAGCCAGTCTTGGAGCGAATCGCTTTACCGTTTGGCGGCGCATTATTTTGCCGATGCTCACGCCAGCCATGGTCGCGTCTTCTCTGTTGGTTTTCATGATTTCGATGGCTTCTTATACGGCACCGCTCATTTTCGGCATTGACCGGACGATGACGATGCAAATCTATCTGTCTCGCACCAATGGAGATTTGGACATGGCTGCGACACAGTCTACGATTCTTTCAATTGTTTCTGTGGCTTTTCTTTTGATCATGCGTTGGTACCAAGGCGCGCGCAACTACCAGAACTTGAGCAAAGGGGTCAGCGTGCATCGTACCGAGATTAAGAGCAAAGCGGGACGCTATACCACGATTGTGCTGTCTTTTATCGGTACAGTCATTCTGATGCTGCCAATTCTCGTATTGGTACTCATCTCCTTCTCGGTGGATGGTACCTGGACGGTGCAAATATTACCTCCGGAGTATACCCTATCGCATTACATGGATTTGTTCACGGATAGCAAGACATGGCGTCCGATTCTGAACAGCTTGCAGTTGTCTGCTATCGCGGTAATCGGGATCGTCATTTTCGGTGTAGCTGCGGCATATGCCATGGTTCGCCTCAAGTTTCGCGGGAAAACGCTTCTGGATGTGTTGATCATGCTGCCATGGGCATTGCCAGGGACAGTTGTGGCGATCAACCTGATTGCAGCGTTCAGTGAGCCGAATGCATTCAGCTTTGGTCAGGTTTTGATCGGAACATTCTGGATTATCCCGTTGGCGTATTTTGTCCGACATCTGCCACTTGTGTTTCGCTCTACCAATGCGACTTTGATGCAGATGGACCCATCTGTCGAGGAGGCTGCGCGGAATCTGGGTGCTTCCTGGTGGTACAGTTTCAGACGTGTCGTGTTCCCGATGGCTTGGGGTGGAATTCTCGCAGGTACGCTTTTGGCATTCGTTCAGTGTATCGGGGAGTTCGTAGCTTCGATTCTGATTTTTACGCCGAAGACGACGCCATTGTCTGTCGCGGTATTCCAACGCATGTACAGTAATGAATTCGGCACCGCTTGCGCCTATGGTGTCTTGCAAATCGTGGTCATCATCATCGTGTTGTTCATCTCCAGAAAATTGACCGGAGATAAAGCGGGAACTGCCGTGTAAAGCTGGATGCCATCGTGAAAAAGGGGGATCTTCACGTGGATGTCAGTGAATCGATGGACAAGAAATCACCGATGGTACAGCCGACCAAATTGCCCTGCCCGCCTATTCCCGCATCTGCTCGCACCATGCAGGGGGAACACGGACTGCTCGATCTGTGGAAAGCGATTAAGCCGCTCGCTACCATTGCCAGTGCCATGAACACAGGTGCCCATCCGGACGATGAGCACAGTGCCATGCTCGCTTACTTGGCGCTGGGGAGAGGTGTGTATACCACGAGTGTGATCGCGACGAGAGGGGAAGGCGGCCAAAACGAAATCGGCTGCGAGCAAGGCACTGCGCTTGGGATTATCCGCACGCGCGAGCTGGAAGAAGCCTCATCTCTTAGCAATGTGACGCTTGGCATCTTAAGCGAAGAGCTGGATGATCCCATTCACGATTTCGGGTTCTCCAAATGCGCCGAAGAAACCTTCCGCAAATGGGGCGAAGAGGTCGTGTACGAGCGGTTGATTCGAAAAATCAGAGAGCTGCGTCCCGATGTCGTCATTGCTTGCTTTGAAAATGAACCGACGACACACGGACATCACCGGGCGATTACGTTACTGACACAGCGAGCTTTCCACGAAGCAGCCGATCCACAGATCTTCCCGGAACATAGGCAAGCTGGACTTTTGCCGTGGCAAATGAAAAAGCTGTATTTGCCTATTATGGACAACGATGATTATCACGTCGCTGTACCCGTAGGGGAATACGACCAAATCTACGGGTCATCCTATGTTCAGCTTGGTGAGCGATCGAGGTTTATGCATAAGACACAGGGGATGGGGGTTCATTACGACGAAGGCCCGACCTACAATTACTACCGCTTGGATGCATCTGTTACTCCGGCACCGGAAAAAGAGCGCGACTTTTTTTCCGGACTTCCCGTCAGTTTTGCTGATCTGGCGCAGAACATCGCTGCAAAAGGCGGGCAAGAACTCGCGGAAGTGCTTCACCGTATGCACGATGCGGCTACAGATGTATTGAATGCCTACCCGCGTTTTGCTGAGGTGGCACAAAGGGTTCACCGCATGAAGGCTTTGCTTGCGACTGCACAACAAGAAGTAGGCAAGGCTCCACTCGATCAAGACACAAAGATTGATTTATTGTATCGGCTAGGACTCAAGGAAGCGCAGCTAAACCGTGCCAGTGCGGAGGCTCTGTCTTTGGTCGTGAAAATCAAGCCGGAGACAGGCGAGTGGGTGGCAGGCCAGACGACAACGGTTACCGTAACGGCTTACAACGGCGGCTCGCTTGAGGTTGAGCATGTGCAACTGCGTATGCGTGTCCCCGCTGGATGGACGGCGAAACCGCTCACGCCAACGGCTTTTCCACGACTTGCTTACAATCAGACGGTGTGCACCGTATTTGAGGTATCGATTCCGGCCCAGACAGAGCTGTTCCATCCATACAAGACTCCTGTGCTCGATGTCGAGGTGCTCTATTTCGCCTTCGATACAGCCAGTACGATTCGCGTGGAACCGGATAGTCGTGTAGCTGTGCTTCCGCCGTATGCCGTGACGCTTACTCCGTCAGATGTGGTGCGAAACACGCTGCATACGGATGAGACGATCCCGGTTAAGGTAACACTGAAACAGTACCGTCCGGGAAGCTCTACAGCCAAGGTCGCTCTCGTTGTCCCGGAAGGCTGGACAGCGGAGCCAGCCTTTGTCGATGTGCCGTTTTCTTTCCGCAGCGAAACGAAAACAATCGCGTTTACTGTTCATACCACACCGCAGGTGACGAATGGCAAATATCAGATCAGCGCTACGGTCGCGGGGACAGACGGTGTGACAGAGATTGCGCAAGATGTGCAGGTCATTGAATACCCGCATGTCGGCCGCACGTATTTCATCCGGCCCGCTACGCTGACTGTTCAAGCCTTTGACCTGGCCATCCCGAAAAATCAACGGATCGGCTACGTATCCAGCGGCTTTGACAATATGGATAAATACTTGCGCGCGGTTGGGGTGAATTGCCTCAATCTCGACGCAAACGAAATACAGTCGGGCGATTTGTCCCGGTACGACACGATTGTTCTCGGCATTCGCGCATACGGATTCCGCCGCGAATTAATCGAGAGCAACCAGCGTCTTTTGCACTATGTAGAAAACGGCGGAAATCTCGTCGTTCAATACCACAAGCCGGAGGACAAATGGAAACCGCACTTGGCACCATACCCTATTTTTATCGGCGAATCGTTGATCGATTGGCGGGTGACCAATGAGCAATCAGACGTCCGTATGCTGGCCCCTGACCATCCGATGTTCCAGGAGCCAAACGTGATTACCCAAGCAGACTGGGATGGATGGGTGCAGGAGCGCTCCATCTACAATCCTTCTCGCTGGGGAAGCGAGTATACCGAGCTGATTGCGACTAGTGATCCGGGAGAACCGGAGTTCCGCGGCATTTTTCTCACGGCGCACTATGGAAAAGGGACGTACACCTACAGCTCGCTTGCCTGGTTCCGCGAGATTCCACAGCTAGTCCCAGGTGCTTTTCGCTTGTTCGTCAACATGATCAGTCAGAAGCAGTAATGCCCCATCCACTCCGGGCCTACCGTGGGTCGATCCATGGCTACATCAATGACATGCAAACGTACAGACCGCCATGATTGATATAGACATCAATCTGAAAATGGAATGGAGGAACGTTCATTGAGTAAGGGGAAACTTGCCAAGCTGTACACGATTACGACTGCTGCGGTGCTAGCCACAAGTCTGATTATGCCGGTAGCACCCGAGACCGCCCATGCAGACCGCGGGGTTGTCGACCTGTGGAAAGCCATCAAGCCGCTCACCACGATTGCCAGTGCGATGAACACCGGAGCACATCCGGACGATGAGCACAGTTCGATGCTCGCGTATTTGTCGCTTGGCAAAGGGGTGGACACATCCAGTGTCATTGCGAACCGAGGCGAGGGAGGACAGAACGAGATAGGCAGCGAGCTGGGTAATGCGCTGGGGATCATTCGTACCCGCGAATTGCAGGAAGCTTCCAAAATCACGAACATCCATCTGGAGAACCTCAGTGAAAAGATCGATGACCCTATTTTTGACTTCGGCTTTTCCAAAAGCCCGGATGAAACCTTGCAAAAATGGGGAGAGGATGTCGCGTACGAAAAGCTCATCCGCCGTATCCGGACACTGAGACCCGATGTCGTGATTCCCGCATTTTTGAACGAACCTTCGACTCACGGTCATCATCGCGCGATTAATGTCATTACGGTGCGGGCATTCAAGGATGCCGCAGATCCAAACGTTTTTCCACAGCATGCAAAAGAAGGCTTGGCTCCTTGGCAGGTGAAGAAGCTGTATCTGCCTGCAAAGGAACAGGATTACTCGGTCAAGGTGCCTGTTGGCGACTATGACGAAATTTATGGTGCCTCTTACGTCCAACTCGGCGAAGAATCCCGTTTCATGCACAAGAGCCAGGGGATGGGACGCCACTATGACGAAGGGCCAAGCTTCAATTATTACAAGCTCGATCAAGCCATCGTAGAGACAAAAGACAAGGAAGCAGACTTTTTTGAGGGAATTTCCTATTCGTTTGACGATTTAGCCAAGGAAGTGGCCAGCCAGTCTGGCGGGGAAAAAGTCGCGGGTGAACTGAAAAAGCTGCAAAAGGATGCCGCAGAGGTCATTGCTGCATACCCAAGCTTTGCCTCAGTAGCCAAGGAAGCGCATGAAATGCTGGCGGATGTGGAAAAAGCGACGGCAGTAGTCGAAGCGTCCTCCCTGCCAACTGAGACGAAAACAGACTTGCGCCATCGGTTGGGAGTGAAGAAATCCCAACTGAACAAGGCGAGTGCTGAAGCGCTCTCGCTCGTAACCAAAGTAAAGCCTGAGACAACTGAGCTGGTAGCAGGCCAAACAACGAAAGTAACGGTCACGGCTTACAACGGCGGCCAAGCAAAAGTCGGGAAGATCAATCTCGCGCTGAATGTACCAAAAGGCTGGCAAGCCAAGCCACAATCGACCACCAGCTTCTCATCGCTCGGCTACAATCAGACGGTAAAAACGACATTTGATGTCACAGTACCTTCTGATGCTGCTCTGTTCCAACCGTATGCCGCTTTCGCCATTACGGCAGACGTCAGCTACAGCTTTGCAGGCTCGACGGCGAATAGCCATGTGACACCAGCAGATGCCATTGCAGTTCTTCCATCTTTTTCTATGGTGCTGAGTCCAAATGCGACGGTTTTGAATACGCAGAAGCCAGAGGAGCCAATCCCAGTCAAGGTTACGGTGAAAAACTACAATCCAGGTGCAGCGAAAACCAACATCTCTCTCGACGTACCAAAAGGCTGGAGTGTAGAACCACAAGCAGCACCGCTCGCCTTTGGGGCCAAGGGAGAAACAAAGTCGGTTGCCTTTACGGTCAAAGCAAATGCTTCGGTCCAACCGGATAAGTATACGGTGACAGCAGTAGCGTCTGGCAGTGGTAAAGAGAGCCGACACGGGGCCCAGGTCATCCGTTACCCGCATATCGGTACGACTTACTTTGTCCAACCAGCGACGCTTGCCATCCAGGCTTTTGACCTGAAGGTGCCGGAAGGATTGAAGGTCGGTTACGTATCCAGTGGCTTTGACAATATCGATCAGTATTTGTCCCAATTGGGAGTCGATGTGACCAATCTGTCGGCAAAAGACATCGAGTCTGGTGATCTGGATCAATACGATACGATCGTGCTGGGTATTCGTGCTTATGGTTTCCGACCTGAGCTGATTCCTTCGAATGCACGCTTGCTGAAATACGTGGAAAACGGCGGAAATCTGGTCGTGCAATACCACAAGCCAGAGGATAAATGGAAGCCCGAGCTGGCACCTTATCCCATCAAAATCGGTGCTCCGCTAATTCAATGGCGTGTCACAGACGAAAACTCCAAAGTAACAGTACTGGCGCCTGATCATGCTTTGTTCCATTCGCCAAACAAAATCACGGAGGAAGATTGGGACAACTGGATTCAGGATCGTTCCGCTTATAATCCATCCGAGTGGGGCAAGGAATACACAGAGCTCATCTCCAATGGAGACGAAGGCGAGAAGGAATTTACGGGTACGTACCTCACTGCCAAGTATGGAAAAGGAACATATACCTACAGCTCGCTCGTATGGTATCGCGAAATTCCATCACTCGTACCGGGTGCGATCCGATTGTTTGTCAACATGATCAGCCCACAGCAGTAAAGTAATCATAGTAGAAGGAAGGCGATCGCTCGGCGGTCGCCTCCCTCCTATAAGAAGATCAGACGCAAAAATAGAAGCAGCATACGAACGGGTAGGGAAGGAGATGCAAGAAAGATGAATTACAGAGAGCGAATTTTTCAACAGGAGGGAGCCAGTTTCCCTGGCAAGACATACGTGGAGGCAGTTTTGGAGCCTGCATTCAATGAAGCGAAGCAGCATCTGCTACATCCGATGATGGCGATCAACAAGGCGCATTTGATCATGCTTCGTGAACAAGAATTGCTCACAGACGATGAGGCCAAAAGAATTGCTGGTGCACTGTGTGGGATCGAAATGGAAGAGCTGCGCCAATCGCATTACACCGGACAGTTTGAAGATTTGTTCTTTCAGGTAGAGAGCCGTTTACTGGAACTGGCTCCTGATGTGGCAGGAAATCTGCATCTGGCTCGCAGCCGCAACGACATGGGGATTACCATATACCGCATGGTGCTGCGTGAAAAATTGTTGGTAACCTTGGCTTCTGCCCTCTATCTGAAAGAGCATTTGCTCCTCTTTGCAAATGAGCATGTGGATACGATCATGATTGGTTACACACATACACAGCAGGCACAGCCGACGACAATGGCGCATTACATCATGGCGGCTACTGACATGCTCAGCCGTGATATCAAGCGACTGATCCAAGCTTATCACACAGTCAATCGCTCACCAATGGGAGCAGCAGCCTTGACGACTTCTGGCTTTGCGATCAGCCGGGAGCGGATGCGCGAATTGCTCGGATTTGATGAGCTGGTGGAAAATTCCTATGATGCAGTCTGCGGCGCAGATTATTTGGGGGAAGTAGCGACAGCCGTTCAATTGGCAGCGATTAATTTGGGGCGTACGGTTCAAGATATGCTGCTGTGGTGCACACAAGAGTTCGCGGGGTTAAAAGTCGCGAGTCCATACGTGCAGATCAGCTCCATCATGCCGCAAAAGCGAAATCCGGTTTCCTTTGAGCATATGCGCTCTCTGTTGTCCAGTGCAGCAGGAAATGCGACGACAGTGCTTACGATGATGCACAATACCCCTTTTGGCGATATCGTGGATACCGAGGATGACATGCAGCCATACGCGTGGCGGAGCATGGGAGTACTCGAGCAGATGTATCGTTTGATGGCAAGCGTTGTGGGTACGATGGAAGTGAACAAGGACGTCCTTTTGGAGCGGGCAAAGGGTAGCTTTGCAACCGTCACGGAGCTGGCGGATACATTGGTGCGCACGGATCAGCTTTCGTTCCGCAAATCGCATCACATCGTGAGTCGTGTGGTAAAAGAAGCGATGAGCGAGCAGCTCGCTGCGAACCAAATCAGCTTGGAGCTGGTAAACCGTGCAGCCGTGGAAGTAATCGGGCGGGAGCTGTCGCTCACAGCAGAAGAGCTCAGACTGGCGCTTGACCCGGTTCATTTCGTAATGATCCGCAAGCTACCTGGTGGCCCCAATCCGGAAGAAATGAAGCGTATGATCGCCGTTCGTCAAACAGTTCTCCAGCAGGAAACAGAATGGTTGGCACAGAAAAAGCAGGCGATTGCCAATGTGATGAAAGGGCTTGATCAGATGACAGCCGAATGGAGTGTGGGGTAATGGCAGTGGTGCGAATACCTCTTCTGGCAGTGGACGGAGGGGGCACCAAGTGTCTGGCGGTACTGGTGGACCGCTCCAGAAATGAAATCGGTGCAGGACGCTCCGGTTCATGCAATTATCAAGGGATCGGGGAGGAAGCGGCAGCTCGTGAGTTGGTTGCAGCAATCAGCCAAGCTCTGGACGATGCGATCGCTCGTCAAACAGTTGCCCCCTTTATAAGCAGCACTCCGACGCTGGATGGACCAATCGAATGGGAAATCGAGTGCGCGGTGTTCGGGATCGCTGGCCTGGACACAGAGTATGATCGTCAGGTGATCTCGCGGATGGTGAGCAAGGTGCTGCACCAGCTCGGTATTCGCGTCCAGCAGTTGATTGTGGAAAACGACGGGTTTGCGGCATTGCTCGGTGCGACCGGAGGCAAACCCGGCATTCTGGTCATCGCAGGCACAGGCTCGATTGCTTTTGGTGTAAACGATGAACAGGAAACGGCGCGAGCAGGAGGCTGGGGGCATCGGGTTGGTGACGAGGGCAGCGGCTACTGGATCGGCAAGCAAGCGATTATGGCGGTATTAAAAGCAGCGGATGGCCGCGGTGAGCCGACCGTATTGAAGGAGCTGCTCCTCCCGCACGTTGGACTGGGACGCGTAGATGAATTGTTTAACTGGACGTACAGTGAGCATTATTCTGTAGAGAAGGTAGGAGAGCTGTCGCCGTTGGTCAGTCGAGCGGCACTTGACGGAGACAAGGTGGCAGCAGCTATTTTGCAGGTCGCAGGCGAAGAGCTTTTCGATGCTGCTCGGGCTGTCATAGATACGTTGCAAATGAAAGCCAAGCCGTTTCAGATGATCATGCAGGGAGGTGTTTTGCAAAACGATGATCGCGTGCGAGAGATAGTCGTAGAGCGCGTCCGAGAGTATGCTGCGCAGGTCGTCATCGAAAATGCGAAAAACGATCCGATTTACGGTGTCATAGCAAAAGGATTGGCTTATTTAGAACGCCAATCGAGCGGCAAGTGAGGTGCCAGTAATGAAAAGAGTAATGGTTGTCTTTCCCCATCCTGACGATGAATCTTTTGCCTGCGGGGGAACGTTGGCAAAGTGCAAGGACGCTGGATATGAAACGTGTTATTTGTGCATTACCTCCGGCTGCAAAGGACGCAGCGGTCCATTCGATATCGATTGCAGAGAAAAGCTGGCAAAACATCGAGAGCTAGAGCTGAAAACAGCAGCGGAAGTGCTCGGAATCAGTCGTCTCGACTTGTTCCGGTACGCGGATGGTTCCTTGCAAAATGCCGATCTGGATGAGCTGGCGGGTAAGATTCGGGAAGCGATAGAGGAATGGAAGCCCCATGTCGTCGTTACGTTTCCGCCTGACGGGGTAACGGGTCATCCCGATCATATCGTCACGTGCGAGGCGACGACGCGAGCGGTCGAACAAGCGGAGGCATGCTTGACTCCGGCAGAATATCCTGATCTGTACTATGTTTCGATCCCGCACTACTACGATCATTGCCCGGATCATGGTCCAAAGCCAGCAGTTCCGATTACAGGCAAGGTCGATATTTCGGGCTATCGGATGCAAAAAGGAGAGGCGCTGAAGGCTCACTTAAGTCAGGAGTATTCCGTGAATCGCGCTTATCCGGGAGTTATCGATGGGGATTTTGGGGTCATCGGCTGCTATGAGTATTTTACTTTGGTGCGGTCTGCGGGCAAGGTGATTGAACCGGTTAGTGTGGGTGGGAGTATTCCTGTCATTGACCTGTAATCTAAAAAGTAGAAAGGGCTGACCAGCATGATTTTTGCTAGTCAGCCTTTTTCAATGGATAGCCCATCAGTCGGATTGTTTTGTCCTGCTAGATTTGCTTAAATGTGATCAAGTGCAATTGGAAATCAAAGGGAGAGAAGACATGTCACACAGAGTCTATGTATATAACGTCAGTGAACCTTCTCAAGCACAAGACGACGACACGATGATGGTGGAATGGGGCTATGAGGTTCCCCTACTCTTGCAACCGCTTTTCATAGAAGGTGGTTCGATCGCTGGAAACAATTACAACAACCACACCGAACCGGACAATTCCGGAATCTATTACGACGCGCAGGCAGGCATCGAAAACGTGAGGCGATTTTACGATTTCCTGGAGAGACAGGAAGGGTTAATCCGTAACAAGGAAGCATTTTTGGAAGCGAGAAATCAGCTTTTCAGCTATCTGGAAAAACGAAAGCTTCCGTATTTTCACATCGATGCCTGGGACGTATTCAATATGGATGACATCCCTCATGACGAGCAGGCAGAAACTTTGCGCGCCAATATTGCTTATAACAACGAGATGATTACGAAGGCAATGGACAACGATGACATCTCGCTGTTGAACTACTCCGAATTGATGGACGTGAACCCGGGCTTTCGTACTTTTGCCGAGCTGCTCAATTATGAGGATTACCAATACGGCTGGGGACACATCTGGCAGCCTTATGAAGAACACCCCGACGTGGAGATTTTTGAGGAAGACGGCTTGTTCGGCCTCAAAGACGAAGAGGGAAACGTATTGCTCGCCCCTCAGTTCGATGCCTTTTACGATTTCGCTTCCGAAGATCTCGCCGTGGTCGCCCGAGATGGCAGCTATGGCTATGTACATAAATCCGGGAGAATCGTCATTCCATTGGAGTGGGAGGATGCCTACGATTTTGAATACGGCTCGGCTGGTGCCATTGTCAAACGAAACGATCGATATGGTCTGATCAATCTGGAAGGCAAAATCATTGTCCCTACCCACTATGAAGAATTGGAACCGCTTGATTGCCAACGATTTTATACGGCAAAGAAAGACGGAAAATGGGGCGTGCTAGACGAAGCTGGTTCTGTAACGATTGATTTTGAGCATGAAGAAGCTTTCAAGTGTGGGGACGGCTTTTACCATACGGCGGTCAAAGGCAGGAAAAATCGGAAAATCTTTAACGAATATTGGCAATACGTCGGAGACTTCCCGCTGACGGCGGTGGAACATATCGGAGAAGGGCTTACCCTCGTCAAACCGCACAAGGATGCAACTCACAGCACCTTGTACAAAAAGGACGGCACTGTCGGCGCATCCGGCTTTGATAAACTGAATCGGCAAACCCATTTTCCGAATTTGCTCGTTCTGCGCAAGGGGAAGAAGTACGCCGCTTATGGCAAGCAGCAGGAGAGTCTTCTGTTGCCGTACGAATACGATGAACTGATTGATTTGCAGGTGTATACAGAATCAGGGCAGGGCGATCAGGTGCTTGCGAAAAAAGATGGAAAGCTAGGCGTTTTTCATGGGGATGCCGATCAGCCAGCATGGCTATTCCCTTTGGACGATTATGAAAGTATTTGTTGGCTGCATCAGGATGCGTATGCTTTGAAGAGAAATGGATTATGGAGCATTGCCTTTTCGCTGGAAAAACAACGGAGTGATTTCGAATTCGATTTGGTGGTGAAAAAGGCATTGGTTGAGGGTTATGCTTATGCCTTCAAGGGCCACGACGTTTATTTAGTAAGCGAGTACGGGCTGTCGAGGGCAGATAAAGCGCTCGTTTTAGAGGATGTCGAAGATCGGTATTACAGCTATTATTTTGATGCCGAGGTTCGCAAGCGACTGCTGGCTTATGCCAAAGGGGAGCAATCCGATGGTGGCAGCGTAGATCAGTACACGCCGGTAGAAACGTTGTACAACCTGGGCATGGAAGCGTATGAAGCAGGTGATTATGAGAAAGCCATTCTGTACGATACGCTTGCTGCCGAAAAGGGCTATCCACCATCTATGAACAACCTTGCCCATATGTATTACAGTCTAGAAGGCTTCGAGGATGCTGATAAAGCTTTTTACTGGTACGAAGTTGGGGCGATGGCAGGCAACCACTACGCTATGAACGGTTTGGGCTGCTGCTATCGACACGGGATAGGCACGGAGCCAGATTCCGATCAGGCAATGTACTGGATGGGGAAGGCGGCAGAACACGGTCATGCGCTGGCTCACAACAATCTTGGTGCCATCTATTATGACGGGGAGCTGGTGCCGCAAGATTTGGACAAGGCCCTCTGGCATTATGAACAGGGGGAGTTATTGGGCTCGCCGGTTTTTGAGTGGCTTGGCTATCTGAACGATTCAAAAGGAGACTACGAAAAGGCGTTGCATTATTATCACCAGGATTACGAAGCAGGCGGCGATATCAGTGCCTATAATTTGGGAATCTTCTACTATAATGGTTACGGCACAGCCAAAAATATCGAGGCCGCCATCACTTATTTTCACGCTGCTTTGGAAAGAGACTACCCGCATGCGCATATCGAGCTGGCAAGGATTTACCGAAACGAAGCACAATATGCGGACGAGCTCCTGGTGAAAAAGTACATCGAAGAAGCGGAAAAGGCAGGTCTTGATATCCCTGAGGAGCTTACCCAATCGTAGAAAAAGCAAAAAGCGGATCGACAGAATAACTCGTCGGTCCGCTTCCAACTAACCAGCATGCTAAACAATGGCTTCCACTTCAATTTCAACAAGCAGACGCGGGTCAATCAATGCCTTGACCTCAACCATCGTAGCGACAGGCTGAATCTCGCGGAAAAACTCCCCGTGTGCTTTTCCGATCTCTTCCCACTTGCTGATATCCGTTACAAACATCCGCGTTCTGACCACATGAGACAAATCAGCATCTAATTCTCGCAATGCTTTTTCAATCGTCTCCAGGATAAACCTTGTCTGTTCATAGGCATCGCCTACACCAACGACTTCTCCGTCCTTCATAGCAGTGGTGCCAGCCACTTCAATCCGGTCTCCTATTCGGATTGCGCGGCAATAGCCCACGACAGGCTCCCAAGGCGAACCGGTGAATACTTTTTTTCGACTCATAGTAGAAAGCCCCTCTCATTTCCACAATAATTGGAATATACTACAAAAAAGAAGGGGAGTGGAGCAGTTTATGAACTTTTTTCTCACTCTTTTTTCCAAGTACAAGTCCTTGATCTACACTGCGATTGGTCATCAAGAATACGTGCGTGCGGCATATAAACTGGACGCTCATGGCATCCGTTTTCGGACACGTATTCACTCTCATGCGCTTCGTCATTTAGGGGGAGACATGGGGATGATGCCCCAAGTAGAAGACCATAAGCAATACGACATCTACGTGGCAATCGAAGACGAACATCAAGCACATTTGGCGATTCATTCCCGTTGAAGGATGCCTATACGATATAATGATTGAGATTGGCAAGAAAATGGTACAACCGAGGAGGAACCCAGCATGTCCGTACTAGAGGCACTTAAAAGCAGAAGAGCCGTGCGTAACTATATTCCAAAAGAAGTAGAAACCGAAAAAATCCGAGCGTTGCTAGATTGCGCAGTGTTAGCCCCGAACGACCGCTTGCGTCAGCCGTGGCATTTTTACGTGATCAGAGGAGAAGCGAAGCTGCGGTTCGAGGAAATCGCGAAGCAATTTTTGCTGGAGCGTTTTCCGACCAAGCCGAATCTCGTGCAGGATTCCTTAGCCGTCCTGGAAAAAACACCGCTCGTCATTGTCGCCACCGCTGATGTAATCCCAGGGGATGAAGCATCCTCAGAGGATAACGAATACGCGGTTTGCTGCGCGATTCACTCCATGTGGCTGGCAGCGAAGGAACTGGGACTGGGCATGGTATGGCGCACGAGAGGAGTAGGCTTGGTTCGCGACGAGCGCTTGCTGCAATTCCTCGGATCGCCTGAAAATAAAAAGGTCGTGGGCACACTGTTCATTGGCTATCCTGAGGCAGATGCTCCTGAGACCAGTCGGGTGGCAGCGGAAGAAAAGACGACCTGGCTGTAATCAAGCAGGCCTTCTTAAAAAACTGGGTGAATCACAGTAGTTGTTTGCAACTAAGTCCCCCCCACGCACGTATAAATGGTAAGGTTAGACGTACATATCGAGGGGAGCTGTTTCATAATGTTTGGAAAGCTTGCGGCAGACGCACTTGGCTTGAGCAATGTGGGAATCGTGGTAAAGCCAGCGGATTACGACAAGGTGGACGCTGATGATTACATCATGCACGAGGATAATGAAAAAATTTACTTTTTGATCAAATCAAAGTCCGACGAGTATTGCTTCACCAATCTGGGGCTGGTTCATCTGGATGGAACGAGTGCCACTAGCAAAAAGCGCATGCTGCGCCGCTATTCCTACCATACACACCCGATCTCTGGCGTGTATTTGGAAACAGCCGGAACCGTCGATTTGGATGTAGAAATCAAGTTCACGATGGGCAGTGAGCACTACTCGATCGATGTCAACAAAAAGCATTTGGAGGAGCTAAAAGACCTCTACAAAGCTCTTGTGAAGATCGCATCGATTATGCACGATAACGAACTTGCGCTCCAGCATGCAAAAGAAAGCCTCCACGTCGCCCAAAGCACACTGGGTCGCGTAACAGGCCAGCAAGCAGACGTAGCTTCACAATTCAAGTCCATCAACCAATACACCTTCGATTGGCTGGAAGACATCCGATACAAGTATGTCGTTAAAGACTTTGGTAAAGTCTTTGAAAAATATATTCATAACTAAAAAGTAGTAATAATGAAGGAAAAAGAGCCTCTTTAAAAAGGCTCTTTTTGTATTCAAGCGAAATCTTCGACAAGCTCCTACTCTTTCGAGCTCTACTCCTTGTGCAAAAGCTTGCCGATCTTGAGCGCCAACTGGATTTGAAGCAGCTCCTCCGAGTTTTTCAAATCCATGTTCAAAATCTCTTTGATCTTCTCGATCCGGTAAATAAACGTATTACGGTGAATGAACATCGCTTTCGCCGCTTCACTGACGTTTTGATTGTACAGAAAGTAATTGTCCAAGGTCACCATGAGGCTTGTGCCGAACTCTTGATCATGCTCGTACAGCTTCCCCAAACGCTTTAAAAAGAAGTCTTCCAGTTCAATGTCCTTAATGTTGGAATCCAGGAAATGATAGACGGAGTAATCATCGAAATGAGAGACGTCGCCCTTGCTGTTGAACTTCTGCATCAGGCGGATCGCTTCATGTGCTTCGGAAAAACTTTTATGAAGCGAAGCGATGTTTTTATATTGACGTCCTACCCCAATAAAGAACAAGGTTTTCTTGATTTTGTCCACGAGAGCGCTGTACAGCTCATTGGCGAATTGCTTCGCTTCACTTGCAGACACCACAGGGCGATGTTCATTTTGCCCGATGAGAATGATGATTCGATTGTTCCGATAAAAGCAGGTCACCTCTCCCGGTGCTTTGCTCGCGTAATCGTACACAAGATCCACGCATTTTTTGGCGATCCGATCCAGCTCGTACTTGCGATCGATAATATCCTCCAAATTTTCCAGCTCAACCGGCTCGATATTAATAACCATACAAAAATACATGTAGCTCGATTGCAGTCCGTGCAAATCGCATAAGGTTTGCAGCGAGTCAGCCGAAGTGATTTTACCAGTGAGTAAGTCATCGAAAAAGTCTTGTCTGATCTTCAGCTTCACTTCCTCGATTTCCCTCGCCTTGATCCGCTCCAGCGCCACGATGGTGGACGCCTGTTCCAGTACGATGTAGTCAAATTCCGTAAGCTCCCAAACGGTTTGCCAGACGACGATGTATCCGTAGATGTGATTGGCTACAGCAACGGGTAGAATCCTGCATTTAATCTCATCATCTTTCGCATGGTAGATACGCTTGATCGACTTTTTGATCTGGCTAATATTTTTGGGGACGGACTCGGTGAAGTCACGGGTAAAAACAGGCCTGTTTTTGCTTAAGGTCAGGCAGGAGTCAAGTGGAATCGGATTGTGCCAGATTTCCGTGTAATGCAAGAGATGCCAGTCCTGATCGAGAATAAGGATTGGATTGTTGATCGTCTCAGACAGCTCGGAAGCGATCCGATCTAGTCCGCCACCTTCCAGCGCAATGCGAAACAGGGCCTTATGCATGTCCAATGTTTTGCGGTTCAACAAATCATAGCGCCCGGAGGCTTTCTCGTTAATAATGGCAATCACTTTAGACAGCGTGTATTCAAACGGCAGGGCCAAGAGCGGGAGCCCATACTTGTTGGCATGATCAATCATGTTTTGCGGGATTTGATCGAAATAGCGGTGCATCTTGATGCAGAGACCGGAGCAGTTGATTTCCGCCAGCTCCTTGATGATTTTATTTTGCAGCTCGGGATTGTCCTTGAAAATATATCCGGTGGAGAGCAGTAATTCATTGGAAGACAGCCAGTCAAAAGCATCCGGGTTCTCCATGATATTGACGATGGAGACGACGTTATTGATGCCTTGCTCTCCGGCGATGATTTTGATGCCGTCTATGGATTGAATGGTAAGCAAATCTTTGATGGTCAGCACCCTGTTCACTCCTTTGCCACAAAAGGATTCCTGTAATTGTGCAATGTGCACAAGTGAACCTCGATTTTTTTAGTTTCCATACACAATGACGATTCCAATCACCCTGTCTAAAATAATGATGTAAGTACGGGTGCTTGTCTAATTGTTTTTTAAAAGAGCAAGCGCTTAGCCAATCTTGGCGGGTTGTTCCATCACGAGATCATGGAGGGCTTACTATGACAGACAAAAGCGTAGTACAAGCATTTCTCGAGGCAGCGGCTGAGGGAAATATCGAAGCACTGAAAAAGCATCTGGAGCAGGGCGTAGATATTAACGCAAGAAACAGACAAAAGCGTACAGCGATTCTGACTGCTGCCATGAACGACAAATTGGAAGCGGTATCGTTTTTGGTAGAAGCGGGTGCAGATGTAGATTTGCAGGATGAAACATGCTTCAACCCGTTCCTGTTCGGTTGCATCAACGGTAAGCTGGAGCTTGTCAAAATGATGATCAAGGCAGGAACAAATCTGGAGCTGTTGACTCGTTTTGGAGGAGTAGGGATTACACCTGCTTGCGAAAAAGGTCATGTGGACATCGTACGTGAGCTCGTAACGACGACTGACATCAACGTAAACCATACCAATTTTGTGGGTTGGACACCACTCATTGAAGCGATCATCTTAGGTGATGGCGGCGAGAAGCAACAAACGATCATCAAGCTGTTGATTGAGCATGGCTGCAATGTGCACATGGTAGATAAATACGGCGTAACACCGCTTGAGCTTGCGAGAAGAAAAGGCTACACCGAGATCGAAAAAATCTTGCTGGAAGCAGGAGCAAAGTAAAGCGTCCCATGTACATCCAGGCGTTGTCTGGCGATGCTGGTTTCCTTGAGCGTTTGGCACGAGCAAACTTTAGCGGGACCGTACACAGTATTTTTGAGCGAACGATCAATTTGACATGCAGCGAAAACGGGGAATTGTACACCATTGGCAACCATCAGCTAGACAATGCACCGAACACGCTCATCATTGATGTTAAAGGCTTTTCGGAGCTGGGGCTGTCCGTTAACACTCCGGTCATTACGGAAGATAGCACGCTCGTTATTGGAGCGGATTTGCGAATATGGATTCAGCAAGCAACAAAGTGGGAAGGTGAGCTTCCTTCCTATCCTTGTGACATAGAAGGCATAGATGTATTGCGCAGAAATGTGGCGTTCACGAAAAACTACGTGGACGTATACGGCAAGACGGGGGGCATGAAAATGTCCTCCCAACCTGCCAGTCCGTTTGAGAAAGAGATGTCCCGTATGCTGATTCAGCGTGCAGGTATGCTTTCCGACGATCTGGCGAACAACCGCATAGGGTCAGCTACTCAGCATGCGATAAGTCTTATCGGACTGGGGCCGGGGTTAACACCCTCAGGTGACGATTTTTTAGTGGGATTGTGCAGTGTATACAAAATGCGAAACATTTCCTCTTGTTTGGCATGCCCATTTTTCGATGAAATCATCCGTTCGTCCCAAGCATTAACGAACGAAATCAGTGCGATCACGCTGAAAAAAGCAGCCCATGGACAAGTAAGAGAGTCACTAAATAACTTACTTTCATGCATGGTGTCCGGCTCCATGGAAGAGCTTGTCCCTGCTTTAGACAAAATCATCGGGATCGGCTCGTCGTCGGGTACGGATATCCTGCTTGGCATCCTATGTGGTTTGGAACGAAATCTAGAAGCTGGAGGTAATGTATGTCTACCAAAGTCGTAATCAAGCAAAGCACGTATTTTGACTCGGTATCCCTGATGTCTCTATCCACAAAAGCGAATCAAATTGAAGGTGTCGAACAAGCGGTTATCGCGATGGGCACCGACATGAACAAAGAGGTATTGAAAAACGTAGGCTTGCTCACACCTGAGCTGGAAGCAGCGAAAACGAGTGACTTGATGATCGTGGTGAAGGCAGCGACAGACGAGCTGTGCGAGAGCGCTCTCATGGCTATCGAAGAACTGTTCAAGAAAAAAGGCAGCAGCAAATCAGCAACAGAGATCAAATACTCCACGATTGATTCAGCGGCAGCCAGCATTCCAGAGGCAAACCTCGCTGTCATTTCGGTAAACGGTGCATTCGCTGCGAGAGAAGCGAGAAAAGCATTGGAAAACGATTTGCACGTCATGCTGTTCAGCGACAATGTAAGCATCGAGGAAGAAATCGCCCTCAAGCAATTCGCGCATGAAAAAGGCCTCTTGATGATGGGACCTGACTGCGGTACAGCGATTATCGGCAATGTGGCCCTTTGCTTCGGAAACGCCGTGAGAAAAGGCAACATCGGGATCGTAGGTGCATCTGGTACAGGCAGCCAGGAGGTAAGCGTGCGTATTCACGACTTCGGCGGCGGTATCACGCAGCTAATCGGTACAGGCGGTCGCGACCTCTCCGAGCAAGTCGGCGGCATCATGATGCTCGACGGAATCAAAGCACTGGAAGAGGATGAGGCGACAAAGGTCATCGTGCTCATTTCCAAGCCGCCGGCACCAAGTGTTCAGGAAAAAGTGTTGGCACAAGTGAAAAGCTGCAAAAAACCTGTGGTTGTGTACTTCATTGGTGGAGAAGAGACAGCAGTTCTCGAGGCAGGCGGACATTTTGCCAAGACGAGCAAGGAAGCAGCCATCAAAGCAGTTGTGCTGGCTGGTGCCAACGAAGACGAGCTTAACAAGCGCGCACTCAACTGGCCGCTGATTGAAGAAGTCCGGGCAAAGCTGACACCTGAACAAAAATACGTTCGCGGGCTGTTCTGTGGTGGTACGCTGTGCGACGAAGCCATGTACCTCGCAATGGACAAGTATGAAGACGTATACAGCAACATCCAAAAGAAAGCAGATTACAAGCTGAAAAACATCCATGAGAGCAAGGCTCACACTTTCCTCGACATGGGTGATGACGACTTTACAAATGGCAAGCCGCATCCGATGATCGATCCTTCCACGCGCATCGCAAGATTTTTGGAAGAAGCAAAAGATCCTTCCGTTGGGGTCATTCTGATGGACTTCATCTTGGGCTTCGGTTCCCACGAAGATCCAGTAGGCGTGATGCTGCCAGCGATCATCGAAGCAAAGGCGCAGGCTGCCAAGGAAGGCAGACATCTGGAAATCCTGGGCTACGTGCTGGGAACCGACCTCGATACACCGAACTTCGATGAACAAGTGAAGAAGCTGATGGATGCGGGCGTAACGATTGCAAGCAGCAGCACGAATGCAGGTCTTCTGGCTAGAGAATTTGTTGCGAAAGGGGAATAATCATGAGCAAAATCAACGAGCTGTTTAACGGGAAAATTCATGCGATCAACGTAGGGATCGAGTTTTTCAAAGACGATATCATCAAGCAAAATGCGAATGCGTCTCATCTGGATTGGAAGCCACCAGGCGGCGGAAAGCCTGAGCTGATCAACGCTCTCGACAGACTGGAAAACGTTGCTGTCGCTGAGAAAATCGCTGCGGCAAACAAGCTGGCGGTAGAGCGTATCATCAACTCCCAGCCGATGCTTGTTGGCTTCGACCAAGCGATCAATGTAGTACCGGGCATGACCAAAACCACGATTCTGCACGCAGGTCCACCTATTACATGGGACAAAATGTGCGGCGCGATGAAAGGTGCCGTAACTGGCGCAATTGTATTCGAGGGCTTGGCAAAAGACATCGAGGAAGCTGAACAGGTAGCTGCGTCTGGCGCGATCACGTTCTCTCCATGCCACGAACACAACTGCGTAGGTTCCATGGCAGGTGTCACATCTGCTTCGATGTTCATGCATGTGGTGAAAAACAAAACGTATGGCAACGTCGCTTATACCAACCTCAGTGAGCAAATGGCTAAAATTTTGCGCATGGGTGCCAACGATGAAAGTGTCATCGCTCGTCTGAACTGGATGCGCGATGTATTGGGACCGATGCTGCGTGATGCGATGAAAATTGCAGGTGAAATCGATCTGCGTCTCATGCTGGCGCAAGCACTGCACATGGGTGACGAATGCCACAACCGCAACAATGCAGGTACGAGCTTGTTGATTCAAGCGCTGACTCCGTACATTTTGGAGACAGAATTCACAAAAGAACAAAAGCGCGAAGTATTCGATTTCGTAGCGAGCAGCGATTACTTCTCTGGTCCGACATGGATGGCGATGTGCAAATGCGCGCTGGATGCAGCACATGGAATCGAGAACAGCACGATTGTCACCACAATGGCGCGCAATGGCGTAGAGTTCGGTATCCGTGTAAGCGGTATGGCTGGCAACACATGGTTTACTGGACCAGCACAAAAGGTAATCGGTCCGATGTTTGCCGGCTACAAGCCAGAGGATTCCGGCTTGGATATCGGGGACAGTGCGATCACCGAAACATATGGGATCGGTGGCTTCGCGATGGCAGCAGCTCCAGCGATTGTCGCGCTCGTAGGCGGAACGGTTGAAGAAGCGATCGGATTCTCCACCACGATGAAAGAAATCACGACAGCAGAAAATCCAAACGTCACGATTCCACTCTTGGACTTTAGCGGAGTACCGACAGGAATCGATATTCGTCAGGTGATCCAAACAGGCATTCTGCCGATTATCAACACCGCCATTGCGCATAAAGACGCAGGCATCGGCATGATCGGTGCGGGCATTACGTATCCGCCAATGGAAGCTTTTGAAAAGGCATTGCTCGCAGTGACGGAAACGATTAGCGAATAGCTTTTCATCCTAGGTGACTCAGCTTTCGCAGCAAAAGAAGGTTGCGAAAGCTGGGTTGAATGAGGAAGGTGAATGAACATGGGACAGGCAAACGTAAAGGAATCATATGAAGAATTCAAGTCCTATGGATACGCGGACGATATTTTGCCAAAGACTTCCGAAAATCGAGATTGGGGCACCTTTAACTACGTGACCGTATGGATGGGCGCTGTGCATAATCTCATGTCGTACATGACGGTAGCCGGATTCTTTGTCCTCGGATTATCCGTTCCGCAAGTCTTGTGGGCAGTCATGATTGCTGCCTTGATTGTTTCGGCTGGCTATGTGTTGAATGGCTATGCAGGACAGAAGTACGGGATTGGCTATTCGATGCTGTTGCGCAGCTCCTTTGGTGTAAAAGGCTCGATCATTCCTGCTATATGTCGTGGGCTTATCGCTGGGGTTGTGTTTTTTGGGACAAAAACAATTATTGGCGCACAATCCTTTAATGTCATTTTTGAGAAAATATTCCCTGGCTATATGAATATGGTTCCAGGCTTTGATTTTCTCGGATTAGATTTCCCGACCATGCTTTCTTATGTGATCCTCTGGGTCATTACAGTTGGATTATTTTTAGGTGGAATGAAAATTCTCAGTCTGTTTAGTAAATGGTCTTCACCGATCATCTATATTTTCATTGTAGGTGCAGCGATTTGGGCGATCAGCGTTGCTGGCGGATTTGGTCCAATCTTTGCTTATGCTCCTGCCAAACCGATGGAGAATTGGCTTGTATTTATCGCATGTGTAAGTGCATTGGTATCGAACTGGGGTGGCCCGATTGTAAATATTGCAGACCTTACGCAAAGGGCAAAACACCCGAAAGCTCCGATGATTGGTCTGCCGCTTGGAATGATTGCATCCTACATCCTGTTTGGAATTACGTGTGTAGGATTGTTGGTTGGAACGCAAATTGCGTTTGGCATCAAAGACTTTAATGTCGTCGCTGCCATTGATCAAATTGGGAATCCTGTTGCCGTCATTATCTTGTTGCTGGCACTGAATATAGGTTCGACGAGCTATGTTGTGTTTGGAAATTTGCTTCCATCTGGACTGCAAATGACAGCGCTTCTTCCGAAAATGTTTACAGTGAAATCAGCGGCTATCTTGACCGCTGTATTGGGGACTGTCATTTTACCTTGGAAGCTGGTGAATGGTACGGCCGCGCTGTATATGTTCTATAGTTTTATCGGCTCCATGTACGGTCCAATTACGGGGATCATGCTAGTCAGCTTCTTCATTGAAAGAAAGAGAAAGCTAGATTTATCTGCGATCTACGTAAAACCAGGTGAAAACGGAGAATACAAAAACGGTATTAATATGGTGGCATGCGGCGTATTGATCGTCAGCTTCTTGATTACGCTATCCGGCTCTTTCTTGCCAAATGTGCCACTATTGGCAAACATCAGCAAGTCAGCATTCCTTAGCGGGTCGATCATATCCGGCGTTTTGTATGCGCTGTGCTATAAATGGAACAAGCCAAGCACGATCACGCAGAGTGAAACAACTGCAAAAGTATCTTAACAAAGGGAGAAGTGCCCAGTGGAAAAACTCGTTATTGTTGCAATCGGCGGCAACTCATTAGTTAAGGATAATGGTCGCAACACGATTCAAGACCAGTATGAAGCCGTATGTGAAACCGCAGCAAATATTGCAGATATGGTGCAAGAAGGGTACAACGTTGTCGTT
Source organism: Brevibacillus sp. MS2.2 (assembly GCF_013284345.1). Classification (NCBI taxonomy): domain Bacteria; kingdom Bacillati; phylum Bacillota; class Bacilli; order Caryophanales; family Paenibacillaceae; genus Brevibacillus; species Brevibacillus sp. MS2.2. The sequence goes on along the minus strand of NZ_JABSUZ010000049.1, from coordinate 7,072 downwards.
ACGCACGGCAACGGACCGCAGGTTGGATTTGCTTTGCAAAGATGCGAAATCGCCAATGAAGTGTCCGGAATGCCTACGATCCCGCTGGTCAATTGCGTGGCGGATACGCAAGGCGGAATCGGCTACCAAATCCAGCAAGCACTCACCAACGAATTTGCCAAAAGAGGAATCAACAAAAAGGTTGCGAGCGTCATCACACAGGTAGAAGTCAGCAAGGATGATCCGAACTTCGAAAATCCAACGAAGCCAGTCGGCTCCTTCTTCACGCTGGAGCAGGCGGAAGAGATGCGCAAAGAGCATCCGGACTGGGTATTTATCGAGGATTCCGGTCGCGGCTACAGAAGAGTGGTTCCTTCTCCAAAGCCAATCGACATCGTGGAAAAAGACGCAATCAAATCGTTGATCGAAGCGGGATATGTGGTAGTCGCTGTTGGCGGCGGCGGTATTCCGGTTGTGAAATCGGGTGAAAATACGTACGATGGGATTGATGCTGTCATCGACAAAGATTTTGCAACCAGCTTGCTGGCAGAGCAAATCGATGCACAGACATTGATCATCACGACAGGTGTTCCGCAGGTATGCATTAACTTCGGCAAGCCGAATCAAAAGGCACTGGAGCGCATTACGGTAGAGGAAACAAAGCAATACGTTCGTGAAGAGCATTTCGCAAAAGGCAGCATGCTGCCAAAAATTGAGGCCAGCCTGAGCTTTTTGGAGAAAAACGGGTCAAGCGTAATCATTACGAACCCGGAGAGCTTAAAGGATGCGATTACGAACAAAGCAGGGACACACATCGTAAAATAAAGGCCTCTTAAGGGAGGATGCAAGGCAATGGATTACATGAAGCTGGCAGTGAAAAAAACGATGGAAGGCATGAACAACAAGCTCGGCGGACCTTTTGGAGCGGTTGTCGTGAAAGGGGACGAGATCATCGCCGTTTGCAGCAATCGCATGATGGCAGATATGGACCCGTCTCAGCACGCAGAGATGGTAGCCATTCGCGAAGCGTGCAAGACGCTGGGCACGATGGATTTGACAGGCTGCGAAATTTATGCGACTTGCGAGCCTTGCCCGATGTGCGTGGGTGCCATCATTTGGTCTGGCATCAAGGTCGTTCATTACTGCTCGACTGCGGAGGATGCACATGAGAACGGTTTTTCGGATAAGCATCTTCGCGACTATTTTTCCGGTAAGGATAAGAGTGTTTTGAACATGATCAAAGTGGAGAAGCGTGAGGACTGCGATCAGTTGTTTACCCACTTTCATCGGCTGAACAAAGACTAAATAGCAGACGACAAATACGGATGTTCGGAGCATGAAAAAAGGGCCTTATAAGGGCCCTTTTTCAGCAGATAGGAATTTATAAGTTTGGTGTGTGCGAAAGCCCGTATCCTTTCGATAGGCGGTTATTCGTTCTGAGATAACTGTTGTGACATCTTGAAAGAACAATCACAATGATCATTCTACGTTTATAAGGTACCGATGAACCAACAAAGCTGGTGAGAACCCGAATCATTTATCTCACAAATGTAATAAAGTCAACATTAACTGGTTCAATACCAACTGCTCGAAGTCGTGAGTTAATCTGTCCTCGATGATACTGACCATGCAATGCTACATGAGTTCAAATATCCCGTACAGAATTCGTAAAGCCTACAACATTATTATCAAGTAAGGTCAAAGAGTAGGTAGAATGAAATTATTCGGGAGGGGAAATCCAGAAAGGATTGCCTTACATGAAACATATGTCCGTGGCTTAGAACTCGTGATAGTTATAAAGCCGAATTACCCCGCGGTAATCCGGCTTTTTGCATGCTTAAACTTTTCGAAGCGCCTATAAACTTTCCGCTAAACACGGTCGCTTTTTTAGTCCCACCAGTTTTAAAGGAGAAGGCACGGGGGGAATGTGGGTATACAACGTTCTCTAGGCCTTTGTAGGCTGAGCGGAAAGACCAGCAATATCAGTTGAACCAAATAGCAGCAATGCAAGTAAAATAATGAATAATACTGATTCTGAAAAACTTGCACCATCAAAATTTTTCATTATCGAATTCACCTCATTCCTTTCTTAAAAACTCATTAGTTATTCATTTTCTTTTTAAGAGCCGAAATGATATCATCTACGGTCATGTTCCCGTTGTCATTAAGAAATTTCAGCATATTATCGACGTTTTTATTGTTGAGATCGCTAAGTGTAATGAACTCTCCTGTTAAGCCGACAATCATCGTAGCTTGTCTAAACAATTGAACAGAATCCACTCTTAACTTTCCAGTTAAAAGAAGAACAGCCACGAGGATTTCTAAATTTGGGCCCGTTAGGCATTGTAAGGCCGATTGATTATTGGTTGTTGGCTTCTTTTTTTCGTTATTTGATGAACCGTTAGTAGACTGCTTCTTTTTTTCGTTATTTGATGAACCGTTAGTAGACTGCTTCTTTTTTTCGTTATTTGATGAACCATTGGTAGACTGCTTCTTTTTTTCGCCATTTGCTGAAGAATCCATCTACTCTTCCCCCCACCTAACAAGTAGTTGCTCTTACATATCGGTGTGAGGTGAGACTGTAAACTACTATTTCTTAAGTTTCACCCTTTAGTCCAAAGAAATCCAGCGAGCGTACACACTGACTGTTTCACATAACAATCATATTCAATCAGCGTATGTATTGTGCTTGGTAAAATTTTTCGTTGCGTCAGTGTGGGATGCATGATGAACAGCAATGACTTAACGTGTGCTTCGGGTTTTATGATGAGCGTTCGTATTTTTTATCCTGTCTGGTGGGCGAATAACACCGAAGAGGAATACACCCGATACCGGATGGTAGTTCACGGGTGTTTAAAATGTGAAGCAAACGAATCATCTATCCTGAGTCGTTTCAATTTGTGATAATATAAGAAAAATATGAGACGGAACACGAATGTATAGACAGCGAGTGAAAAGAAATCTATCTTTTGCTAGAGTTCTTTTGAACTAGAGGTGGCAACATGTTAAAACGTTTATTTGTTTCAGGATACAAGGCTCACGAGCTTGGCATTTTCAATGAAAAAAATCCGGGGTTAGCTATTATTAAGAAAGCATTAAAGCGAGAACTCGTAAGATTCCTTGAGGAAGATTTGGAATGGGTCATCATATCAGGTCAACTCGGGGTAGAAATGTGGACAGCCGAAACTGTTCTGGAATTGAAAAAGGAGTATCCACATCTAAAACTGGCGGTAATTACTCCGTTTTTGCATCAAGAGGAAAAGTGGAAAGAAGAAACCCAGGATTACTACCGAAATATTGTGACGCAAGCCGACTATATCAATAGTGTCTATCAAACACCTTATCAGGGAGTTTGGCAGCTTGGAGAGAAAGACAAATTCTTGCTATCCAATTCAGACGGTATCTTGTTAGTTTACGATGAAGAAAACGAAGGCTCCCCGAAATTTCTAAGTAAGCTCGCCGCAAAAAAAACGGAGATGGGCGATTATCAGTTATTTCGCATTAACGCATATGACCTACAGACCATTGCAGAGGAACAGCAGCAAGAGTTATACAATGACCATTTCTAAACTTTTACGATTTTTAAATTAGTGCAATATTTGACCTTGGGGAAACCACTTCCTCAAGGTTTTTCTTTTACCCTCCACCCAGTGCCGAATGACAACTAACGTACGGGTAATTCACGGGATATCTACAAAACCGCCTGGTAGCACGGGCGTTTTTTGTTTGTGCGAGGGGGAAGTGTTGTGTGATAACATGGAAAATATTGCTGAGTCATTCTGTAGAGAGAAAATTACATTGGCGTATTTGGAAAGGGGAGAAGGAAATGTCCACGATCGAACAGATTACCGAGCATATCTTGATTATGCATGCAAGTCATGACACGGATCGCCCCATCCTAGCAGCCATTACAGGGGCCAGAAAAACCCTCTTGATTGATGCTGGAAATTCACCGGCGCATGCCGCGTTGTTTCGTCAGGAGTTGCAAAGGCTGGGCGTTCGTCTTCCAGATCTGCTCATACTGACTCATTGGCACTGGGATCATACATTCGGAATGTCAGCATGGGATTTACCTACCATCGCACAGGCAAAAACCGCACATTCATTGAGCAAACTGATGGGGCTGGAATGGTCGGATGAAGTCATGGAACAGCTCTGTAAGGAGAAGATCATCAATCCCAGCACGATGGCGAACATCAGAAAAGAGTACGGAATGAACCGGGACTTGATCCGAATAGTCGAGCCGGATATCCTATTCGATGAATCGATCACGATTGACCTTGGTGGCGTGACATGTCAGGTGAACCGTGTCGGAGGAGATCATTCGGAAGATTCGTGCTATGTGTACGTAAAAGAGGATCAAACGCTGTTCCTGGGAGATGCTTTGGGTCCCTCTGTCTATGGCGGACCGCGCAGTTATACAGCCTCCCGTTTTCTGCGCGTGTTGAAGCAAGCGTACCAGTCTGAAGCAACCCTTTTCGTGGAATCGCACGGCCGGCCATTGGATCGAGCTGCCTTTCAAAAGGAACTTAGAGATTGGGAGCAGCTAGCTCTGCTCACAGAGCAATACGGGCAAAACAGAGAACGGATCGTAAGCGAGATGTGTACCTTCCTCCAGGTGTCAGAGCTTCCTCATGCATTTTCAGAAGCTCTCGAATGGTTTATGGTAGGGGCTGCCTCCCAATGATCCGATTCATTGGATGGGTACATTTGATTTTGTGATAGCTACCTACAAAAATCCTTATAACCGCAACTTCACGGCGAAGATCGACACAGTGAAGGCTGCGGTTTTTGCATGTCCGAATACGTGCAATGGCCTGACGGTTTCAAACTCAACCGATTTAGGCAATTCAGGTGGAGGCGGCTCCGCACAAACACGAAGAATTTCATGGTTTTTATGGCATCTGAACGGGCAGGATAGAGCAATAGCGATAGGACCTATCTCAGCAGTTCTTTGGCTCCGTTCATCACTAAGGGCATTGTCTGTTTAACGAATGTTTCCGCACTAATTAGACGCCCCTCATTGTTCCAAACGTAAGCCGCCCCATACATCCCCCAACTTAACATGATAGAAGCGGTATTTATTAAGAATTGCGCGTTTGGACTCGAGAGCATCTTGTCTTTGTCTATAAAGGAAAGAAGTGTCGCTTGAATTTTTTCCTTTATTTGAATTTCGAATACAGGTCCAAGCGATTTATAGCTTCTTTGGCACATAGTGCTTAGACTCAAGTGAAAATCGCATACACCCAGAAAAATACTCTGAATGGTTTCTTCATTTAATACTTCGTGACCGCTTATTCTATGATTTATGATCGTCATAAATGATTCCGTTAGTTTGGCCTCAAGAAGTTCGAATTTATCTACAAAGTGCGCATAAAAAGTCGCTCTGTTAACAGTAGCCCGTTCTGCAATATCCCTAACGGTTATCGATTCAAAGTCTTTTTCTTGAATTAATGAAGCAAAAGCGTCTTGAAGGAGTCGCCGTGTACGTATCACACGAGGATCAGCTTCATTCTTTTTTATTCTCATGGTTACAATCTCCCCCAATAAAACGACATTATAGAGATGGTGTTGTCTATACAACGGTTTACGGTTATTGATGATTGCGGATCAATCAGTTGTTATTATAACCTACAAATACAACAAGTGTTGTTTAAATAACTATTGTTGTATTTGAACGAAAAACTGCATGCAGTTTTTCCAAACCAGAAGGAGGAGAGCACCATGTCCATTTCACAACCATCGCAAACGATCGAGCACCAACCTTTTTTCGATGTTATTCAAGAACGCCGGTCGGTTCGGAGTTATAATCCCGAGGTCAAAATTTCGCGGGAGGAATTGGCCGAAATACTACGGCAAGCCACGTTGGCTCCTTCAGCGGCTAACCTGCAGCCGTGGCGGTTTCTCGTTATCGACACGCCGGAGCTGAAGCAGAAGCTGCTTCCGATCGCATTCAATCAACAGCAAGTGGTCGAAGCTTCGGCTGTCATCGCCGTTCTAGGAGACCTTGAGAACATCCGGATGGCCGAGAAGATTTACGGTCAAGCGGTCGATGCGGGCTTCATGCCTGCGGATACGGCAAAATCGATGGTTGAACACTATACCGGCATGTATTCGAGCATGCCGCCCGAGGCCATCCGCCAAATCGCTTATACCGACGGCGGGCTAGTATCGATGCAACTCATGCTTGTCGCTCGCGCTAAAGGATACGACACGGTACCGATTGGCGGCTACGACAAACAAAAGTTCATGGAAGCTTTCCGCGTATCAGAACGCTACATTCCGATTATACTGATCGCCATCGGCAAGGCGGCGAAGCCCGGTCATCCGACGGTGAGGCTGGCAGTCGATGATGTAGCTTTCTTTAACGAAATGCCTAAGGAATAACAAACTGTAAAAGGGGGACCGCTAGCATTTTAACGAAAATATACGCTAAGACGCCAACCATTATTGGATTGGCGTTTTTTATTACTTTAAGTTTTTACTTCTAGGGATACTTTACACAACATCTTAAGAAGTAAATTTCATGGAAACTTAGTTGAATAGAGTAGAGGACCCTGTTGGATAAATTTTAACAAGGTCAAGGGGCGTAAGGCGAAGCGAACCCTTGACACGTTGGTGTAGAGAAAAACAATTGTAGACTCGCCTGTCCATTTTCGCAGAACACCCATCGCTACTAGATCTATTTCAAGTTCTTCGAGTACAGCCTGTGTCGCTCTAGATGGGAGATAGTGGTATAGTAGATCATAATCGAAATGGTAAGGGGTGGAGGGGGGACATGCCATGGAGAAATGCCGCGTATTGTTGCTCGGAGCTAGCGGCTACTTGGGAAGTCAAATCTATCAGGAGCTTTTGCGGGATAATGCCATTGATCTGATGGGTACATGCTTTTCTGCACAAGCTATCCATCAATTGCTTCGGGTCGATGTAACTGACACCCCTTCTTTTTCAACGATACTGCAAGAGTTTTCACCACATGTTGTCATTTGGGCGTTGATGAGTGCAACAGATGAACGAGAGTTAATAGAAAAAGGCCTAGATGTTCTGCTTTCTCAGTTGCCGGAAAAGAGCAAATTGATTTTCATCTCCACAG
>NZ_JABSUZ010000048.1:0-39840 GCF_013284345.1 Brevibacillus sp. MS2.2 | reverse complement strand
TATTACCAACAGCTCGATGCACTGCCTTATACCTCCAGCGGAAAAATTGACAGAAAATCGCTTTCACGTATCCAAGTGGGCTTGGAAAAAGAGAAAGTGGTTCTTCCCAAAACCGAGATGGAAAAACAATTGTCACTGCTCTGGAAAGAAGTACTGCAGATCGACAAGGTCAGCATAGGTGATGACTTCTTCCAGATTGGAGGCAATTCCCTCAGTGTCATCCATTTGCATAAGCTGCTGATAGAAAAGATAGATCGAGACATTTCGATAGCCAATCTGTACAGATATCGAACCATCGAATCTTTCCTGACTTATATAAGTCAGAAAACAAATGCAAACAGTCTGCAATCGATTCCAGAGCCAAGACGTAGAGAGTTGTTGCTTCAGGGCAATGCCAAAAGATCACAACGATTATCAAAAAGAAAAGGGATAAATAGTGATGAGTAAACAACTAAACGGACTCGAGATTGCCATTATTGGCATGGCGGGAAGATTCCCGGGAGCGCAGGACATCGAAGGCTTTTGGAGCAATCTGGTAAATGGTAAAGAAACGATCACGTTTTTTTCCCAGGAGGAACTGGCGGATAGTGAAATGGACCCGGAAATGCTTTCTCGTCCAGATTATGTTCGTGCAAAAGGCTACCTGGAGAACTGTGAACGTTTTGACGCTTCATTTTTTAACTATTCTCCCCTTGAAGCCGAGGTAATGGACCCACAAGTTCGTATTTTTCATGAATGTGTCTGGGAAGCGCTTGAGGATGCAGGGTATTGTGCTGACACTTACTCGGGCTTGATCGGGATGTATGCGGGAGCTGCCAGTAATCTTTATTGGCAGTCCCTTTCTTTTTTATCCGACAGCTCCAAGTTGCTCGGACCATTTTCGGCTAACCAGTTAGCGAACAAAGATTTTATGTCCATGCAAATCTCGCATCGGCTGAATCTAAAAGGACCGAGTATTACCGTCAATACAGCCTGCTCCACATCGCTGGTGGCTGTCCATCTTGCCGCACAGGCATTGTTAAACGGTGAATGCGATATTGCCTTGGCAGGAGGTGTCAGCGTCTCTTTGCCTTTGAAGTCGGGTTATCAGTATCAGGAGGGCATGATCTTGTCTCCGGATGGACATTGCAGGCCGTTTGACGAGGAGGGCCAAGGATCAGTACCAGGCAATGGGGCGGGAGTCGTCGTTTTGAAACGATATGAGGAAGCAGTTGCTGATGGAGATCATATCTACGCGGTGATAAAGGGCTCCGCGATTAATAACGATGGAACCCGAAAAAGCGCCTATACTGCTCCGAGTGTCGAAGGGCAAGTTGAGGTGATCCAAACGGCGCAGCAACTAGCTGAGGTTGATTTTGAGAGCATTCAGTTTGTAGAGACACACGGCACAGGTACCATACTGGGGGACCCGATTGAACTGGAAGCGTTACGTACGGCATTTGGCAGTGGTGAAGGGGTATGCAGGATTGGTTCGGTAAAATCTAATATCGGCCATCTCGATGTTGCTGCAGGCGTAGCGGGCCTTATCAAAGCAACGCTAAGTTTGCAGCATAAATTGTTGCCTCCTACCCTGCACTTCAAAAAGCTGAATCCAAAAATCGATTTGTCCGATTCTCCCTTTGTGATTAATTCCAAGCTGATCGATTTATCCACGGTCAGCGACACACTGCGGGCAGGAGTCAGCTCGTTCGGGATAGGGGGCACCAATGCGCATGTCATTCTGGAAGAAGCACCCACTTTATTAAAGTCGTCAAAGGGCAGAGGATCTCAGCTCATCCTGATTTCAGCTAAAAGCGAAAGCGCTTTGGATCAGTCCAGCAAAAATCTGGCCGACTATATCCGCAATAACCCGGATGTCTCATTGGCTGATTTGGCGTTTACCCTTCAAATCGGAAGAAAAGCCTTCGAGCACAGACGCTTTATCGTTGCCAACCATACCGATGAATTGGCTGACATTTTACAAACGATTGGAAACGAAAAAGGAAAGCGTTCACGGAAGATTTTTACCAGTGCTATCGATCAGACAGATAAGAAAATCGTCTTCATGTTTCCAGGGTTGGGCAATCAATATGTAGAGATGGGACTCGGATTATATCGTTTCGAGCCTTTATTTAAGAAAGAGCTGGATCACTGCTTTGAAATTTTGGACCGTTACCTGGATGTGTCCATAAAAGAATGGATGTTTCCGCAAACAGATTGGGAACAAGCCAGCCAAAAAATCAAGCAGATCGATATCAGCCAACTGGTTGTATTCATTTTTGAATACGCGCTTGGAAAGTATCTGATGGAACTTGGCGTCAAACCTGCTTATATGATCGGCTACAGCTTTGGGGAATTTGCCGCCGCCTGCCTGGCAGGTGTTTTTTCACTGGAAGACGCCATTCGCGTGATTATTAGAAGAGGGCAGCTCATAAAGCTGACGGAAGAGGGAGCCATGCTCAGTGTCCCAATGACTGAAGCAGAGTTGGTGCCATTGCTTCCCGCGAATCTCTCCTTATGTATCGTCAATGGACCATCGTGCGTAGTGGGGGGAACCAAGGAAACGGTAGAGCAGTTTGAGGAACAGCTAAAATCGTTGAGGCAAATATGTATTCGGTTGGACACTTCCCATGCGCTTCACTCCGATTTAATGAAGCCGATCAAGCAAGCATTCGCAGAGGAGATGAAGCAGATTCCGTTACACCCGCCACTCATCTCTTTTATTTCCAACATGACCGGTGACTGGATTACTGCCGAGGAGGCAACAGACCCAGACTACTGGGCGAGACAACTGACTGATCCAATCCGATTTGCTCGTGGCTTGCAAGAAATTTTGCAAGAAGACGCGCTAACCTTTATTGAAGTGGGACCTGACCGGAACCTAAGTGCGCTTCTGCGTTATTTTATTCAACGAGATTCGTCACATACGATTCTCAATATCATTCGAAACCCACAGGAAAAAGTAGACGATTTGTATTACCTGTACACCCGTTTGGGTCAGATTTGGGGAGCAGGTCATTCCATTGATTGGGTGAAGCTGTACCAATATGAGAAGCGGAATAGACTATCTTTGCCAACCTATCCATTTGAGCGCGAATATCATTGGTTGGATGGTAATCCGTTTCACTTGTTGAACGACAAGCAAATCGCCAGAAAATTGATAATGCAAAAAAAGCCGCACATCGAGGATTGGTTTTATGCCCCTCTTTGGCAGCAGAAGGTATTGCCTCCCAATGCCAAGCTGGCTGATCAGCAGACTTTTCTTGTGTTTGCCAATCGGGATTCGTTAAGCAATGAGGTCATTCGAGAGCTGTCATCTACCGGTCAGGTCCCAATCGTCATCTATGAGGGTGTTGAATTTGCAATCGACGAACGTGCTTATACGGTGAATCCGACTTCCTCTTCGGATTACGAAAAACTATTTGTCAGCCTGACAGAGAACAACATTCAAATCGATCATGTACTCCATTTGTGGAGTGCAGGGCATAAATCAAGTGCACCTTTGGATGTTTTAGCTTTTCACAAGACGCAGCAAACTGGTTTTTATAGCATCATGTATATCGTTCGTTGCATACAGCGTTATGACAGGCACAGAGTCATCCGAATGGCTGTTGTGACGAATGAAGCGATGGCCGTCACCGGGCAGGAAACGTTGTTCCCGGAGCATTCTCCGCTCATTGGGTTGGGCCATGTCATTCCGCAAGAATTGCAAAACATTCGTCATTTGACTGTCGATATTCAGACCGCTGCGCTTGAAGCTGCGGAAGATGTAAAGCGGATGGCACAAATGGTGGTGGAAGAGTTTGCTCACGAGATTTCGGACAGATTGATTGCTTATCGCCATTTCCAGAGATGGGTTCCGAGCTATCAACCGATCAAGCTTACAGAAGCGAAGACTGATCCTTTTCGAAAAAACGGCGTGTATGTCATTACTGGCGGAGCAGGCATGATCGGTTGGATCATAGGCAGTTATCTGGCCAAACAGTATCAGGCTACGATAGCAATTATCCAAAGGTCGTTCCCATTGAAACAGGAGTGGACAGAGTGGCTGAAGAACCATCCGGAAGATGACCCGCGGAGCATGAGAATTCGCGAAATGATGGAAGCAGAGCAACTGGGAGCCACCATAGAAGTTTATAGAGGGCAGGTCGATGACTACCCGCAGATGTCCCATATTATTGCTGAGATCGAAGCAACTCATGGAAGTATTCATGGCGTCTTCCATTGTGCAGCAAACATGGGGGATCAATTTTTGAATCCGATCGATCAGTTAAATGCGGATCTCTGCCAAACCATTTTTCAGCCCAAAATAGACGGATTGCTTGTACTCGACCAAGTCTTGGAACAAAAATCACTTGATTTCTGTCTGCTCATGTCTTCGACGGCAGCTGTGTTGGGCGGATATGGCTTTGCCGCATACTCGGCAGCGAATGTTTTCATGGATTCCTATACGAATAAGAGAAATAAGCAACACAGCGTGAAATGGAAAACCATTGATTGGGAGGCTTGGCGGAATCACGAAAAGGTCGAGATAGGGTACCAGTCATCGATCGGTGATCTGGCTATGACCCCGGAAGAGGGGATCGAAGCGCTTCGTCGGGTACTGTCAGTCGATCGCTATCACCATCTTGTCCACTCTCCCGGTGATTTGGAAATGCGGCTGGATCAATGGATTCGGTTTCAGGGGAGTCCTGAAGGAAATGCTGTAACGGTCAAAAGCGCACGGAAAAAACGGAAAAATACTTCTTCCATGGTTGATTATGAAAAACCGTCCAATCAACTCGAGCAAAGAATAGCGGAAATTTGGGAGGAGTTTTTGGGAATCCAGGAGATCAGCACCCATGATAATTTTTTTGATTTGGGAGCGACCTCCTTAACCCTGATACGCATGAAATCTATATTGGACGAAGAATTCAATAGACAAATCCCGATTGTCGATCTTTTTGCCAATCCTACTATTTCTAGTTTGGCGAAAAGAATCCAGCAAGACGAAAACGATGCAAATGATGAATTCGAGGAAAAAAGGTTGAAAGAACGGGAAGTCGTTGGAAGAGATCTTTTAACTAAACAATTACATTTAAGGAAGAAGGAGTGAGGCGATCCATGGATAATTAAATGGCAAGACAGTTCCCCATAAACTAAAAAAGGTGATCAATTGTGAACGCAATCTTAGACCTAGACATTACCCCCATTCATCATGAATCGAGAAATTGCAAAGAGGACACCATCGTTACAGTCGCTTCTTGGTGGAAGCGTGACTATGAACTTATGTTTTTAGAATCGTGGGGGTTTACATTCGACTTATCACAATGGAACAATTCAGGGAAGCTATACCAGAGCATTACGTCAGGCATTGGAGACATGCTGACTTTGTTGAAGCAAGTTCATGGCATCGAAATCATTGTTATGGGGAATAAGTCCTTGCAGGATACAGTCGCTATTGTGGAAAGCGAGCTGAAAGAATCTAGGCCGGTTGCCTTTGATTTGGATTCCTATTATTGTCAGTGGAGTCATGGTTACCAGAAATACCATTCCATTCATACCGGTTTAATCGTAGGGGTGGATTCGGAGAATCATTGCTATACGCTAGTAGATTGCTTTTATGAAAAGAAAAATGTAACGATTCCGATCGAACATTGTTTTAAGCATGAATACAGAGGGATTGCGTTATTCCGAAAACTTCCAGATGCTAGCGAAGGCGTTGAATGGAAACAACTCATCATGCAAGCATTGAGCCGGACACTCTTTCAGAATCAGGAAACGAATTCCTTTGATATGATGAGAAGTTTTGCCGAAGTTTTGGAGCACTTGCCTACTGTCGAGGTCGAGTTTAACGGATCAAAGGAGGTATGGATGTCTCCTTTGTTAACTGTATTGTACTCGATCAGTAACGGCAGAAAACATTTTTCAACCGCATTGCAATATGTGAAAACAAAGTACCAGGTAGATGACTTAGCTCCATTGATCAATGATCTAGCATATGCTGCGGCACAGTGGAGCACTATCTTATCGATGATTACCAAAGCATATTATCAATCGAGTGACAGCCAATTAATACAGCGAGCTGCTAGTAAAATACGAATGGTAGCAGAACTCGAAGAAACAATTGCCGTAAAGCTACGATCCATTTGTGAAGAAAGACCACAGAATAATCAGGTAGTTGAAAAAGCGGAGCATGGGAAAACGGCTACTGAGCACAGAAAGATGAAATACATGGATATCTCGGATTATTGCAATAATAAAGGGTTCAGTCAGTTGGTTTCCCCTGCTTGTAGAGCAGATTTGACTCTGATGGGCGAGTATTTTTTGATCGATCAACTGCCGGATCAGACGATATGGGACGTAGAAGGGATGGAATTTTCTCTTTCTGCGTTTGGCGAGAATATAAACGATAATATCTCTTGTGCTGGGCAAGACATGAAGGTTCCTGAAGGCTATTATTCGAGCATCATGCTCTTAGGATGTTCAGAGTGCGGAAGTTACGCGGAGAGAATTGAGATCTTGTATGAAGACAACGAAGTGAGCTACATTCCAATCCAATTTACCGATTGGTATTTGGAGCCGATATTTGGTGAAACAACAGCATGGGTAGGAAAAGGCGCGCAGCGTAAAGAGGGAGAGGTCAAAATTTTGGAGTTCCCCGTGAGGCTGTTGGTACAAAAATACGAACTGAATCAGCGAAAAAAAATATTGCGTATAAAGTTGCCAGATTGTCCAAATATACATATCTTTGCCATGACCTTGATGGCAGAGGAATAAGCATGCCCGGAAAAGCTGCTGCTTAGATATGAAACCAAGAGAAAAGGAGGGTAACCATGAATGAGGACACACGAACAGGGTTAGAGGTCGCCATCATTGGAATGTCGGGTGCTTTTCCGGGGGCCAAAAACCTTGAGCAGTTTTTTCAAAACGTCAAGAATGGCGTAGAGAGTATCTCTTTTTTTTCAAATAAAGAATTAGAAGAGGCCGGAGTTCTAGCAGAAGTGTACAAAAGGAAGGACTTCGTGAAAGCAAAAGGATATCTTGACGAGAGTGATTATTTCGATCATAACTTTTTCGGATATACGCCAAATGAAGCACAATATATGGACCCACAGACCCGGTTGTTGCACGAGCATACATGGAAAGCACTCGAGGATGCGGGTTATCCTCCAGGAGTGACAAATGACTCCATTGGTGTATATGTGGGGGGGCGTCCCCACTTTCGCTGGGAGGCGTTATCGATATCCGCAGGCTCTCACAACGGAGCCGAGGAGTTTGAAATCGCCCACTTGAATGACAAAGATTTAATGAGCACAAGAGTATCCTATAAACTGCATTTGACCGGACCCAGCTATACCTTGTTTACTGCGTGTTCCACCTCATTGGTTGCTGTTCACGTAGCTTGTCAAGGGGTAGTCAGTGGTGAGTGCGACCTCGCAGTAGCAGGCGGAGTATCCATCACTACCCCCAGCAAATATGGATACATCTATCAGGATGGGATGATCTTGTCATCAGACGGTCATTGTCGGGCTTTTGATGCCAACTCCACCGGAACAGTAGTGGGCAATGGAATCGGATTGGTGATTTTAAAGCGCTTGGAAGATGCCTTGCGCGATAAGGACCATATTTATGCGGTCATTAAAGGGACTGCAATCAATAACGATGGCAACCGCAAAGTCGGATACACCGCTCCAAGCGTAGACGGACAAGTAGAAGTCATTCGGGCTGCTCATCGTGTGGCCGCCGTGGATCCGACCACGATCAGTTATATCGAGGCACACGGGACCGGGACAGCGTTAGGTGATCCGATTGAAGTCAAAGCGCTGACCAAAGCTTTTCAAACGGGCAGAAAAAATTACTGTGGGCTTGGCTCAGTCAAAACGAATATCGGTCACCTCGACAGCGCAGCCGGGATTGCCGGGTTGATCAAGACAGTATTGGCGATTGACAACAAGTGTTTGCTGCCTACCTTGCACTTTTCCAAGCCGAATCAAAATCTTGAGCTGGAAAATACTCCTTTTTATCTGGTAGACCAAGCAACAGAATGGGTTAATTCAACGGGACCTCTACGAGCGGGTGTCAGTTCTTTTGGAGTGGGTGGAACGAATGCGCACGTTGTGTTGGAAGAAGCACCATCCCCGCGGAGCGTTCAGGAAGAAGCGGAGCAGAGCAAGCTTTTGGTATTCTCCGCAAAGACAGAAGAAGAGCTGGATCACGCGATTGACGACTTTGTCAAATATGCAAAAGGAAATCCAGGTGCAGACCTTTCCGCCATCGCTTATACCTTGCAAATGGGACGGGCGCATTTTTCCTATCGCCGGCATGTGGCTTGCGAAACTATTCAAGATGCATGCGTTGCACTGCGCTCGAAAAGTATGCAAGCCATTGGCACGGAAACGAAGAAGGCAGTCCCGCAAACATATTTTGTATTTTCCGAAATAGATCCCAGAAGAGCAGCTACTCTTTATCAAGCGGGTTTACGTAACACGTATTGCCATGAAGATTTTGAAGCACTCTTGCTTCAAACATGCGAGATATTGGGAATCACAAAAACGACTCTGTTCAATGTGAATAGTCAGGCTCAACACGAGCAGATTCTGCCCTTTCTCTTCCAACTGGCATTATCCAAATGGTTGAGCCGAATCGGAGTACAACCTACAGTTGTTATGGGAGTGGGAATCGGAGAGTATGTCGCAAGTTGTCTCGCCGATGTTTTCTCGCTAGAAGATGCATTGATGTTGGTAGAAAAAAGAGGACAGCTCTTGGAAGAACTGAGCGGGAATGAAGACGATCTGTTTTTGCTGGAGGCACTCCAGGCGGAGCTGTTTGAAGCATTTCACTTCACACACCTCTCTCAGCCTTCCATACCCGTGATGTCTTACGATACGGGGAAAACGATTTCCCACGAAGTGATCCTGCCAGACTACTGGGTGAACCGTTTAGGAGAGTGCGTTAACCGACAAGGCTCACTTGTGGCAAGGCAGGAAACGGGTGACAAAGCCCAAAAGCTTCTTTTTGGGACAGATGGGGCAGCAGTCGAAAACGAAAGCCAGTCTACTTCTCTTTCTCTTTTGCAAGGAAATTCCGGGTTCGAGCATCAGCTTCTCGAATCGATTGGTCACTTGTGGTCAAATGGCTGCGCAATAAAATGGGAAGAGATGAACAAGCATCAAAGAAAATCTCGCATTTCTCTGCCGACCTATCCTTTTACGCGGAAAAAATATGGGGTAGAAGCCCAGCAACTCAGAAAACTGACAAATCTGTTGAAGGACCAAGACGATAGCGAGATTGTCAAGAAGAAACCCGAAGATTGGCTGTACATTCCATCATGGACTCGTTCAGATTACAAAGAGACAGCAAAGGAGCTTCCTCCTTGTTTATTTGTTGTTTTCGCTACACAAGATCCCGAAGTAATCGATTGGATCGAACAAATTAAAAATTCAGGCCATACAGTTGTCAGTATCGAAATGGGAGAAGTATTTACACACCAAGGGGGAGAGACCTATACGGTAAACCCTGATAGTCAAGACGATCTGGTCAAACTCTTAAAGAAGCTGCCTATTCTAGAGGACAGGCCTCTGAAGATAGTTCATTTCTGGTGCTTCCAGCATGAGGATGACGCTCCCAATCGACAATGGGAAGCGCGAGAATGGAATCGGTTAGGCTACCACACGTTATTGAACCTAGCCCGAGCAATTGGACAGCTTCAGCTACAGCAAACGATTGCCATCGACATCGTGGCTAGCGAAGTTTTTGAAGTCATCGGAGATGAGACTGTCGTACCAGCTAAAGCTACTCTGTTAGGTCCAGTTCGCGTCATCCCCAAAGAATACGATCATATCGTTTGCAGGTTGATCGATGTCGACCGCCGCAAAAATCAGCATGTAGTCCGAATGTTGCTGCAGCAGGTGGACAATCAAGAGAGCGTAAATGATCTGATTGCCATTCGACATGCGTACATCTGGGAGCCTGCGTACAAGCAAATTCATCTGTCGACATCTGTTACTACGACTTCTCAACGGCTCAAGCAGGGGGGAGTCTATGTTATTACCGGGGGCTTGGGAGCAATTGGACTACATGTAGCAAAATTTTTGGCCCAAAAATATCAAGCGACGCTAATTTTGATCAACCGTTCGCAGTTTTTGCCTGAAACAGAGTGGAATAACTGGTATGAACTTCATGGAGAAGAGGATCCTGTAAGCAAAAAAATTTCAATCCTGCGGGAACTGAAGACTTCGGCCAAGAAAGTCTACCTGTATCAAGCAGACATAACGGATGAAAGGCAAATCTCGCAGATTCTCAACCACATTCTGGAGAAAAACAAGGCGATCAACGGTATTATCCATATAGCTGGTGTTCCCGATGGAGCCGTCATTCAGAGAAGAACCAGAGAGATGTGCGAATCCGTGTTTGCGACAAAGGTTTATGGAACCGCGGTCTTGCAAAAAGTGATTGAACAGTTGACACTGCCTATCGACTTCCTTTTGCTCTTTTCCTCATTGAGCTCGGTACTCGCTCCGACAGCACAGGTCGCGTACAGTGCAGCTAATGCCTTTCTGGATGCTTTTTCCAGGGCGAATACTAAAAAGGGTTTCTTCACACAAACAATTAATTGGGATACGTGGGAAGATACCGGCATGGCGAGCCTTTCATCATCATTTCGTCCAGACAGCTCTGTGCTTCCTGGAATTTCGTATAAGGAGATGGAGCACCCATTCTTCCAGTATTTCGTGAAAGAAAATACGGGGCGTACGACTTTCGTTTCTCATTTTCAGACGAGCAAAGACTGGGTTTTGGATGAACATCGGGTAGGAGATAAAGCCGTGCTCCCAGGAACTTGTTATGTGGAAATGGCATGCGCCGCCTATGAAGCTTTGAACCCCAACTTAGAAACTGCGATGCACATCCAAGATGTGTATTTTTTGACGCCACTTGTATTGCAAGACGGCGCCGATATTTATGTCCGAACCGTATTGATACGAGAAAATAACGGTTATCAGTTTACGATCGAAAGTGATTCGGGCACTCAAAACGCTAGCTGGATCACACATGCACGCGGTCATATTGGCGTAGGGCGCATCCATCCCCGTGATTATCAACTCACGGCCATCAGCGATGCCTGCGATCAAAACAATTATGGCAAAAACGATTACAATAACCTGCGGGAAAGTAAATTGACGTACGGGCCACGCTGGAACAGCTATTCCTGGGGGAAATTCACTTCACAGCAAGGACTGTCTCTTATCGAGCTGCCACAAGAGTTTGTGGGGGATGTAGTTTCGTATCTTTTCCATCCGGCTATCATCGACGTTGCTTTGGTTCATATGGATCATGCCAAAACGAGCGACGGCGAATACGTACCGTTTTCGTTCAAAAGCATCATAATCCACGGAAATGTTCCGGAAAAAGTGTACAGTCATATTCGTTGCCAGTCAGCGACTCAGCCGACCAACAAAATCGTGGAGTTTGATCTGACGATTATGGATGAACAGGGGAGGGGCATCATTGAAATAGAGGGCTACCAGGTGGCAGCAGTCACCTCGGATCATCAGACAGACAGCCCGGGCCTGCCGATGGCTAAGACAGTCTCTGACCGCTCGCAAGAAGAATCGCTATCTAATTCGGTCACGTCTCTGACTCCAGAAGAAGGACTCATGCTTTTTCATACTGCAATCGCTACTGGATATCACCAACTCATCGTATCAACAGTAGATTTGCCGAAACGCCTCGAAGCATACAAACAGGAGAAAGTCACCGCATTTGATCAAAGCAGCAGCTTGTCTTCTGCGTTCGACAAGACTGTTGCCAACAAACTGAGCCTATCGCTAGAAGAAGTGGAAGGGATCATCACAAGTATTTGGCAGGCTGTGTTGGGCCATGAACATATTTCCGGTGACGCTGACTTTTTTGAGCTTGGGGGAGACTCGCTAAAAGTATTGACGGTTGCCGAGCGACTGTACCAAGCAAGCAACATAAAAATCCCGATCACGGTATTTTTTCATTCAACCACAGTGGAGAAGCTGGCGCGATACATTATGGATACGTATCATATCGCACAGGAATATACGGGGATCAAGAAAACTGCTCCGCAAGCATACTATCCCTTGTCTTCTGCGCAAAAACGGCTGTTTTTCCAGCAGCAGGTTCAACCAGATAACATCGCTTACAACATTCCGGAAATTACCTACATGGAAGGAGATTTCGATCTTGGTAAATTGCAATACGCCTTTGAGCAGGTCATTCAGAGGCACGCCATTTTACGGACAGGCTTTGACGTCATAGATGGCGAAATTGTACAGATCATTGCAGACGAGGTCGAATTACAAGTGGAGTACGTAGTTATGGCGGAAGGGGAATTACAACAGGCGGTTGAACAATTTATGCAGCCTTTTGACTTGCGGCACCCTCCTTTAATGCGTGTAAAAGTGATCCGGTACGAAACACAAAAATATGTATGGCTATTTGATATTCACCATATTGTCGCGGATAATATCTCCGTTTCGATTTTGCAGAACGAGTTGATCCAGTTCTATAATGGTCAGTCCGAGGACCTGCAAGCCGTCACGTTGAATTATGTCGATTTTGTTGCGTGGCAAAATGAAATGATTAGACGAGGGGAATATGACAAACAAACAGAGTACTGGCTGCAGCAATTATCTGGTAAAGTGCAGGATGTATTGCTTCCAACCGATTTTCCACGACCGTCTGTGCTAAGCTATCGCGGCGATATTTATTCGTTCTATATAGAAGAAGAGTTAACTGCGAAGCTGAAAGCGGGCATGAAGCGAAACACGACAACTTTGTTTATGAACATGCTGGCTATCTTCAACGTATTACTGCAGAAATATACAGGGCAAGAAGAGATGATTATTGGAGCGAGCCTCGCCGGAAGAAATCACGTTGATCTGGCACAAATGGTTGGTATGTTTGCCAATGTGCTGCCTTTCTATTCTCGGCTTGAGACAAGCGCCAGCTTTCAGGATTATCTGGTGGAAGTAAAAGAGAAAAGTCTGCAACTCTTTGAGAATCAGGATGTGCAGTTTGAAATTTTGGTGGAAAAATTGGGGCTGACTCATCAGTTAAGTACCCATCCATTGTTCACCGTCATGCTCGTGCTGCCAGATTTCAAGCCAGCCGAAATTACGATGAATCAAGTCAGAATCAAGCGCTATCCTTTCCGTAATCCTTCATCGAAATTCGATTTGACCCTCTGGGTCTACGATTATGATCATAGAATCGAATTACGTATGGAATATTCGACAGATTTGTTTACCCGAAAAACGATAAAAACAATGACCGGCCATTTTCTTGACATTGCCAAGCAAGTGGTCGAGAATCCGGACATGTTGGTAAAAGACATTAGACTGGATGCAGGTCTTGTGAAAGCAAGGGCAGAAGCGCTGCTGCAAGATGGAAACGATTTCGTTTTCTAAGCAATCGAAAGCATAGGGGTGGTAGCATATGGGAGGTAATTTCTATACGAACGTGTCATATTTAAATGACGTATATAAAAAAGAGTATGAGTATTGGCAGGAAAAGATGGCAGGCACGGTAGAGAAGAGCTGCTTTTTTGACGGCAAAAAAGACGCTCAAGGGCCAGAGTCTCATATGGAATCGATAGACTATACCCTCCCAGGTGATTATGCCAATCGACTGGTAAAAATAAGCAACCATTCCGATGCTAGATTGCATGTATTGCTGCTGGCGTATACAGCCATATTGCTGATGAAGCATACGGGACAAACAGATATTGTGTTGGGCACAAGCATCTACCGACAACAAGCGGAAGAGGAATTTATCAATACGATACTTCCGATTCGGATAACGGTCACCAATGAAATGAGTCTGATTGAGGTGATCAGCCAAGTCAAACAAATCGTTTCAGAAGCGATCGAACATCAAAACTATCCAATCGAGTTAATCTTGAAAAACGGCAATCAAGATTTGGACTTTCTGGACGTCTCCGTTATTTTAGAAAACATTCAAGATCCGCAATATCTCGCCAGGGCGTCTTCCAATCTTGTCCTGGTGTTTGACAGGAAGCTGGAAGAACTTAGCGCTCGCATTCATTACAATGCCTCGCTCTACCATAAAGAGATGGTCGAGGTTCTGATGGAGCACTTGTTGGTTTTGTTGGAAAATTCGATTAATAATCCAAAAGCACCTCTGAAAGAGCTCACCATCCTCACAAAGAGAGATTGGGAGATACTCACGCAGATCAATGAGACGGCTGCCCATTTTCCGGAAAAGGCGACCATCCCGTCTCTTTTTGAGGAATGTGTCAGAACCTATCCGAACCATACAGCAGTTGTTTTTGAAAAAGAGCAGTTGTCTTATGAACAATTGAATCAAAAAGCGAATCAATTGGCCCATTATTTACGGGAGCGAGGAGTAACCACGGAATCGATCGTTGCTCTTCTCATGCCGCCTTCTATAGAAATGCTCATAGGCATCTTAGCCATAGGAAAAGCGGGGGGCGCGTACTTGCCGATCGACCCGGACCTTCCAGCACACAGAATAGAATATATGTTAAAAGACAGCCAGGCTGCACATATCCTCACACAAACATCACAGGAGCTCGTCAGCCATTTTAGCGGTGAAGTGATGTTTGTCGACGATAACAAACTGCTTCTTTATCCCGATACCAATCTTGAGCCCGTTCATGATCCGAATCATCTGGCCTACATTATTTATACTTCCGGAACAACAGGTAACCCCAAAGGAGTCATGATCGAGCACAGAAATGTGGTTCGTTTGTTTTTCCATGAAAATAACAGGTTTGATTTTACCTGTCACGATACTTGGGTGCTGTTTCACTCGTTCGGGTTCGATTTTTCTGTTTGGGAGATTTTTGGGGCATTGCTTCATGGAGGCAAGTTGGTGGTGCTCCCCCATTTGCAAAAAAGAGATTACCGGCAATTGGTACAGCGATTAAGAGAAGAAAAGGTAACGATTTGGAACCAGACTCCCTCTTCCTTTTACCAGTTTATTGAGGAAGAGCTGAAAACGCCTAACAATGGACTCTGCTTGCGGTATGTTATTTTTGGCGGGGAGGCTCTACTGCCTGCGAAGCTTGCTGACTGGCATGACAAATATCCCGAAACCAAACTGATCAATATGTACGGCATCACGGAAACGACCGTCCATACGACCTATAAAGAAGTGACCTCACAACAGATTCGAGAGAATAAAAAGCTGATCGGCGTCCCTTTTTCTACTGTCCAATTGTATGTATGTAACCGACAAGGCGAAACGGTGCCAATCGGAGTCGTCGGGGAAATGTGGATTGGCGGCGAAGGGGTCGCTCGTGGCTATTTAAACAAACCTGAATTGACGAAGGAACGGTTTCAGCTTCGCCAAATTGGAGACCGGATGGAACGCCTCTATTGCTCTGGCGATTTGGGCAGGTATTTACCTAATGGGGAAGTAGAATACATCGGGCGCCGTGACAAACAGGTAAAAATCCGCGGATTTCGGATCGAACTGGATGAAGTGCGTTCTCATCTTTTAACCATGGAAACGATTCAAGAGGCAGTGGTGATGGCGCAGGAAATCGAAGAAGATACCAAAATTCTTTGTGCCTATGTGGTAATGAAAGAGAAGAAGGAAGACCGCTTCGATCCGGTGGAAATCAGGCAATATCTGCAAACGCGGGTCGCCGATTATATGATTCCGTCCTTCATCCTTCAGCTCGAAAGCATACCGTTAACGATTAATGGAAAAGTGGATGATACCCAACTCCGCCAAATGGAATTCAAGCAGAGCGGAAAGCATGAATTCGTTCAACCGAACACGGATATGGAAAAAAAGATAGCCGAAGTGTGGAGCAAGGTTCTCAGAACCGATCCAATCGGCATTCATTCTACGATCTTTGATTTAGGTGGAACTTCTTTTGATGTGATTAAAATCAGCAAGGAATTGACTGATCAGTTAGGGCAAGAGATATCAGTCGTCACGCTGTTTACTTACCCCACTGTCAGCATGCTAGCAAAGGTATTGGAAGCTGAGGTCACTGTCCAGAAGTTGCAAGTCGACGCCCGACTCGATTCTATCGAAGAAGGGAAAAGAACGAGATTGCAAAAATTACGTCTGTTAAAAAAGTAGGGATGATATGGGACACCAATACAATGGTTTGGAAATTGCAGTAATCGGCCTGTCGGGGAGATTTCCAGGAGCGAACACGATTGCGGCGTACTGGGAAAACTTGAAAAATGGGGTTCATTCCATCCAAACATTTTCGGAAGCCGAGCTAATCGAGGCTGGTGTAGATCCGAAAGCAATCAATAGTGAAGAATACGTCAAGGCAAAGGGGTATCTGGAGAGCGGGAATCGCTTCGATGCCCATTTTTTTGATTATACGCCACTGGAAGCGGAGCTCATGGACCCGCAAATGAAAGTCTTTCATGAGTGCATCTGGGAAGCACTGGAGGATGCCGGCTATACTGCCCAGGTTGACCAAAAGCTGATTGGTCTATTCGCAGGAGCTTCCCCGAACCATATGTGGGAAGGGCTTATGAGCCTGTCAGGAAAAAGTGAAGCTATCGGCCACTGGGCAGCCACCCAGCTCGTGGATAAAGACTATTTGAGCTTGCGGATCGCTCACAAATTAAATCTCAAAGGGCCTGCCTTGACGATTTATACCGCTTGCTCGACTTCGCTAGTTGCTGTTCATATGGCGGCTCAATCGCTCCTGAACGGCGAATGCGATATGGCTTTGGCTGGCGGGGTTACTGTCACACTTCCTGGAAAAAGCGGGTATGTTTATCAGGAAGGGATGATCTTATCTCCAGACGGCAAATGCAAGGCGTTTGATGCGAATGGAAAGGGCATCGTTGGCGGAGATGGAGCAGGAGTTGTTGTATTAAAGAGATTGCAAGATGCCATAGACGATCGTGATCAGATATATGCAGTGATCAAAGGCTCCGCTATCAACAATGACGGTATGCAAAAAAACGGGTTTACAGCGCCGAGCACCCTCGGACAAGCGGAAGTAATCCGAACCGCTCTCAAAGTTGCGGAAGTGACGCCAGAGAGCGTTGATTATATTGAATGCCATGGTACAGGGACACCGCTTGGCGATCCCATTGAGCTGGAAGCCCTGGAGCTCGCCTATCAACCTTCTCAGAAGCATTCGTGCGCACTTGGCTCGGTAAAGGCAAACATTGGACATTTGGATAGCGCAGCCGGAATCGCTTCCTTCATCAAAACAGTGCTGTCCATCAAGCATCGCATGCTTCCGCCTTCCCTGCATTTTCAAACCCCGAATCCTCATTTAAACGTGATTGAAAAGGGGTTTTACATCAACGATAAGCTGACAGAATGGAAGAAATCGCACGAGCCTATCCGGGCGGGGATCAGCGCTTTTGGAATCGGGGGGACAAATGCTCATGTGATTATCGAGGAAGCCCCAGCCTCGCCAGAATCAACTACTGGACGGAAATGGCAACTGATTCTGCTCTCTGCAAAAACAGAGCAAGCCCTGGAGCGATATAAGCAAAATGTTGAGGACTATATACATGCAAATCCGAATGTACGTCTTGAAGATATTGCCTATTCGCTACAGGTGGGCCGTAAGCATTTTCCGTTTCGAGAGGTAGCACTTTGCAACCCGACAGTAGCGGAACCGGTCCGCTTTTCAGCGGGCAAGTGTAAGGCGGGTCTAGCAAAGCAGAATCTTCCTGTCATTTTCGTGTACCCTGATTTTTCCGATGACAACTGGGGAGATAGTGAATTTGCAGAAATCGTCCAATTATGTCAAGAAGAGCCTACGGTCAAACGGATCATAGAGCAAGCGCTGCTCCTCCTGAATCGGCAAGCATCAGGACGAGCAGATACGCTAACAACGGAGCACCTGCGTGAGGAAAAGTATGGCGACGTTGTGCGCTTTATTCTCTACTATGCCATTACGATGTTGTTCAGAGAATGGGGCATCAAGCCAGAGGGCACGCTTGGATACGGAAAGGGCAAACTGGTGGTCGATTGCTTGACTGGTGGTCTTTCCTTCGAAGAGGCTAT
The DNA here is from genome assembly GCF_013284345.1 of Brevibacillus sp. MS2.2. Taxonomy (NCBI): domain Bacteria; kingdom Bacillati; phylum Bacillota; class Bacilli; order Caryophanales; family Paenibacillaceae; genus Brevibacillus; species Brevibacillus sp. MS2.2. The sequence goes on along the minus strand of NZ_JABSUZ010000048.1, from coordinate 21,864 downwards.
CTTCGCACTGGTAGATAAACCGGCGCTTGACACCTTTGTCCACTCGGAGAACAATCGTGACATTTTCAATCCAGAAGCCATTTATATGTACTTTGGTTCAACCAATGATGAGCAGACGAGCAGTAAGCAAATGGAAACCGATACGATACATATTTGGCTGGAAAAGATAAATTCGTATACCATCCTGGATGCCTTAGGAACCATGTGGCTATATGGCAAGGAAATAGATTGGAATGAATTTTATAAACACGAGCAGCGAAATCGCGTCTCCTTGCCCACCTATTCATTTGAACCCCAGGAATTCCCGGTAGAGAGAGACCTGTTCCAATTTGAGCAGTTCACCAGTCGTCATCTGCACAGCGAGAGTAAAACGGCCAAAAGAAGGGAAGACATCCGCAAGTGGTTTTATGTACCTGCTTGGGAGAGCTCCCATCTGCCAAGCTATGCGGAGGGAACCTATTCTCATGGCGCGACCTGGCTTATTTTCAATGACAAGACAGGTTTGGGAGAAGCGTTGTCCAACGAGTTAAGGGAACATGACGTTAGGTATATCCTTGTCGATCAAGCGGAGCACTTCCAAAAAGTAGCGACGGACCATTACATGGTAAATCCGCAAAATCCGAAAGAATTAGACCGCTTGTTGGAAAATCTAGAGGTAGTACCGGAGTACATCTGCTATCTTTGGACGGTGACTCCTCCTATCGAGCCAGAGTTGGCAGTCGTTGACTCCAGTCAGCAGTTGTTTCTCTACAACCTCTTACAGATTGCCCAATACATAGGAAGCAAGGCCGGCAGCAAAGATACCCGGTTACAAATCGTGACAAACGGGTTGTATTCCGTTACCCAAGAAGAACAGATATGCCCGATGAAGGCGGTATTGCTGGGAGCAAGTAAAATCATTCCTTACGAGTACCCTGGTAGCAAGGTTTGCACTGTCGATATCGAGCTTTCAGAAGGAAACAACCTGCAAAATAGTTACATGGCTTCAAAATTGATTCGGGAATTTCATTTTGATTTTCCGCACAAGCAAGTGGCTTATCGTGGCAAAAGCAGGTGGATTGAATCGGTTCGAGAGCCTGTCCTAGTGAAACAACCCGGAAAGCTGGCACTTCTGAAGGAGAACCTTGTCTGCTTGATCACAGGCGGATTAGGAGGAATGGGCTTTGCGATGGCAGAGTATTTGGCAAGACAGTATAAGGCCCGGCTGGTTTTAGTGGGACGTTCCCCTTTTCCTCCTAGACAGGAATGGGAGCAATGGCTGAAGGAAAAACCCGATCATAGGCTATCAAACACCATTCGTACGATCCTGTCATTGGAACAGGCAGGGGCAATGATCAACGTATACAGTGTGGACATATCTGATTACTCCTCCATGCAAAAAGTCATTCACGAAGCGGAAGCGCAGTTTGGGCCAATTACTGGTATCTTGCACACAGCGGGAGTCCCGGATTATGCAGGCGTCATTCAAAGAAGAACAAAAGAAATGACGGACCCAATCCTACTCCCGAAGGTACAGGGAACCATCGTGCTGGATACGCTTTTTATGGGGCGAACGCTCGATTTCTTTCTATTGTTTTCGTCGATCGGCAACTACATTTACGGACGCAAATTCGGCCAAGTGGGATATAACGCAGCAAATGAATTTTTGGATGCGTTCGTCGCTTATCGCTTGCAGAATCGACCTGGCTTTACGGCGTCCATCAACTGGAACGATTGGGCGCAAGTAGGGATGTCTGTCACTGCCATGGAAAAAAATCGCGGCATGAACAGACAAGTCAACGAGCAGCAGTTTGAGGAAGAAGCGATTACACCGCAAAACGGTGTAGAAGTGCTGCAATATATTCTGGAAAACCAATTCACTCGGGCTATTGTCTCTGTCCTTGATCTTCCTGCCTTGATGGAGGAAAGCAATCAGCTTCGCGAAGAATCCATCCTGGAAAAAGAAGCGGCAGTAGCTGCCCAAACAGAACTGATTCCCGAAAAAATCAGCAGTGCAATGCTGTCCGAAGCAGAGCTGGAGCAGACCATAGCGGACATATGGCGTAGTGTATTGGGAACTACATCGATTGGCAGTGATGAAGACTTCTTTAGCCTGGGAGGGGATTCGCTTAAAGCCATTACGATTATTGCCCTTCTCTATAAAAAACTGGATGTAAAACTCCCTCTACCGACTTTTTTCAACAAGCCTACAATTGGAGACATCGCTCGTTTTATTCGCGAGGCAGACCGAACGGATTTTTCACAGATTAAAAAGGCAGTGAAAAAACCGGGATATCCTTTGACTTCCGGGCAAAAAAGACTTTATTTTCTCAGTCAAATGGAAGTTGAGAATAAGCAGTACAACAATATTATTGCGTTGCGTGTGAAGGGGCCGCTGTCCTACGAAAAATTGGAAAAAAGCTTGAATGAGCTCATTCGCAGGCATGAAAGCTTGCGCACTTCGTTCCGACGAATCGATGGGGAACTGTTACAGGTTATCCATGAACCTTTCTTATTTACCCCTGATTACAGGGAAATCAATGAACCAATAAACGACGCACACATCGAAGCGTGGATACAATCTTTTGATTTAGAGGTTGCTCCTGCATGGAAGGTGGGGATTTTTAAAGAGAGCGAGCAAAATCATCTTCTTGTCTTTAATATCCACCATATCATCACAGATGGCACATCCAATGCGATCCTGATCGAAGAGTTTACTGCTCTTTACCAAAATGATGTACAGTCGGCAGGATTGGCCGCCTTATCGATTCAGTACAAGGATTATGCTGAATGGCAAAAGGAAAAGACAACACTTGACAGTCATCAAGCTGACCAGAAGTATTGGACAGACATGTTTACTGGAGAAATTCCGCTGCTCGATTTACCGACAGATTTTTCTCGTCCAGCATTCAAAACCTACCGCGGTAGCATGGAGATGTTTTCTATACCGCAAAATCAGGCAGAAGAAATAAAGAAAATCGCTGCCGCTCATGAAGTAACGCTATATATGGTATTGCTTGCTGCTTGGAAAGTTCTTTTGGCAAAGCTGAGCGATCAGGAAGATATAATCGTAGGAATTCCTACTTCGGGCAGGAATCACAGTGATATCCAAAATGTGGTGGGCATGTTTGTTCAGACGCTGCCAGTCAGAAGTTCTGTAAGCAAAGAAATGAGCTTTGCAGAACTGCTAAGTGAGCTCAAAGTGAATATGTCCCATGCGCTGGAGCATCAAGATTATCCATTCGAAGAGCTCGTCAGCCAGGTGGAGCTTTCTCGAGATTTTGGCCGAAATCCTCTGTTTGATGTGATGTTTACCTTTCAAAACGCTCGTCATCAGGGGAGCAGCGTGCACGTCCCGTTTGAGGGAGTGCAAATAGAGCCGTATTCATTTAAAGCAAACTCATCTCGGTTTGATTTGACATTGGATGGCGAGGAACGGGAGGGCGAGCTGTTTTTTACTGTAGAGTATTCTACTGATTTGTTTACAAAAGAAACTGTCTCCCGTTTTATTCGCTATTTCCAAAAGATCATGCAAGAGGTGCTTGCCCAGCCAAAGCAAAAAATTAGCCAAATTCATTTGGTAGATGCCCAAGAGCTGGAGCTATTGTTGGCTGGGTTTAATCAGACATCGGGTGAATATCCAGAGCATCTTGTGGTGCACCAGCTTTTTGAGACGATGGTTGAAAAGTATCCCGACAAGCCAGCAGTAACGTTCCAAAATCAAACGATGACGTACCGTGAGCTAAACGGAAGGGCCAATCAAGTGGCCTATACACTAAAATCACATGGTGTCGGTCCAAATAAGTTGGTTGCTCTCATTACCACCCGTTCGTTCGATATGATGGTTGGACTCTTGGCTATTAGCAAAGCGGGTGGGGCGTATTTGCCTGTCGATCCGAGCCTGCCACATAACAGAATTGCTTACATGCTCGAAGACGGCCACGTGCAAGTTATTTTGACCAATACAACTGTGGAGACAACAGACGATCGCAAGGTTATTGACATGCGCGATCCACAAATTCATATGAACCCTCTTGATTCGCTGCCGATTGAGAATAACAGCAGGGATGTAGCGTATTGCATGTATACCTCGGGAACAACCGGCTTTCCCAAAGGGATTTTAATCGAGCATCGGGCGTTAATAAATTTCCTGCACGGAATCACGGATGTACTGACCTTGCGGGAAACTGAGAGGTTTTTATCGTTAACAACAGTTTCTTTCGATATTTTCTGGTTAGAGAGTATCCTGCCGCTTTTAATCGGTCATCATGTAGTCATTGCCGATGAAGAAAGTCAGCGAGATATTCGTTCGTTAGCCAGCCTAGTCAGAAGCGAGGAAATTACGGTGATGCAAACCACACCGTCACGGTTAAAACTGTTGTTGGCTGAGCCGGATTTAGCGGAGCAGCTGAGTCGCTTGCGTTACTTGCTGATCGGGGGAGAAGCTTTGCCGCTTTCGGTGGCAAATCAAGCGCTTAGATTGTTGAAAAATGGACGCGTCTACAACCTTTATGGCCCTACAGAAACGACGATTTGGTCCACGATTGAGGAAGTGACGGAAGATCATCCGGTCACGATCGGTAGACCGCTCAAGAATACCCAAGTCTATATCCTCAACCAGGAGATGGTCCCGCAGCCAATCGGGGTTCCTGGCATGCTGTATATCGGTGGACACGGTTTAGCGCGGGGTTATCAGAACAAACCGGAGCTGTCCCATGAGAAATTTACGGAAAACCCGTTTCGGCCAGGCGAAAAAATTTATGGTACTGGTGACATGGCAAGATGGACGGCGAACGGCTTGATCGAATATTTGGGAAGAAAAGATTTTCAGGTAAAAATACGGGGCTATCGAATTGAAATGAGTGAAATAGAAAAGCTGCTTGATGCCCATCCTGCTATTGAAAAAGCAGTCGTCCATGTACAACAAGATGCTCATCACGAGCAAATGCTTATCGCCTATTTCACATCTGCCCATGCTGAATCTAGCTATGAACTCCGCGAGTATTTGCGTAAACTTGTCCCAGAATATATGATTCCTCAATCCTTCATGAGGATAGAGAAGATTCCCCTTACGCTCAACGGCAAAATTGACTGGAAGTCGCTGCCGTCGGTAACTGGGGTAGTGGAGGAGCAAAAGGGCCTTGTCGGACCGAGTGACGAGGTGGAAGCGAAGCTATATGAAATTTGGCAGAAAGTGTTGCGAATCGAAAACTTTGGAGTTCGGGAAAGATTTTTTGAATTGGGCGGAAATTCCATCCAAATCATGCAGCTTGTGTATGAAATTAATAATTGTTTCTCTGGTTCCTTACAGTTTAAACACTTTATCGAACTACAAACCATCGAGGCGATTGCCCGTTTTATCCGAGAATCGATTCAGGAAGAGCGGGAGTCAGAATTGCCGGTACTGACACCTGACTTTAGCCAAATGCATGAACCGTTTCCTTTAACGAATGTCCAAATGGCCTATTATTTGGGCAGAAGCAGCAGGTTTGAGTTAGGCGGAATTTCTACACATGCGTATCAAGAGGTCGTAACGACGCTCGATATTCATCGACTCAATCATTGCTTGAATATTTTGATCCGCAGGCATCCCGCGCTTCGGACGATCTTTTTGGAAGACGCCCGTCAGCAGATTATGGCAGAAGTACCCGAATACCGCATAGACATACGCGATCTGCAGACTTGCGGAAATGTTGAAAAAACCGAGATGATCAAGAAAGAAAGAGAACGGATGTCCCACGCTATTTTCCGTCCGGATCAATGGCCTCTATTTGAAATCAAAGCGTTTCGCTTGTCTGAGCAAGAGAGTCTTTTATGCCTCAGTTTTGATTTGCTCATCATGGATGCCTATAGTCTGGAGATCTTAGGAAAAGAAATACAAGAGCTTTATCAGGACGATGCAGCGAAGCTCGATGATTTGTCTATTTCCTTCCGGGATTATATGATCGGTTATCAACAATTAAAAAACAGCAAGTGGTACTCGCAAGACAAGGAGTACTGGATGGCCAAGTTGCCCGATTTCCCACTAGCTCCAGAAATTCCATTACGGGTCCAACCTATGCACGTTAAAAATCCGTATTTTCAAAGAAAATCAAAACGATATGCGGAAAAGAGCTGGCAGCAGTTAAAGAAAGTGGCCCAGAAGCACAATTTGACCCCTTCGACTGTTTTGTGCACGGCGTATACAGAGGTCCTGGCGAATTGGAGCAATCAAGTGGCATTCAGCCTCAATTTGACGTTGTTTAATCGACTCCCGATGCACCCGGATGTGGACAAACTCATTGGAGATTTTACTTCCGTGATTGTAGTTGACGTGCATTTGAATCCGAACGATTCGTTCTGGGAGAAAGCAGGCAAAGTACAGCAAACGCTGATGGAGGCGCTCGCTCATCGCCATTTTGATGGAATTGATCTGATGCGGGAAATCAGTAAGCAAAGAGAAATGAGCAACAAAGCCCTCATGCCGGTCGTTTTTACTAGTGCTCTGTTTGAAAATGGAGACAGCGGCCAGCAAGCTGATGTCCTTGTGGAGAATTCATCCGAAAGGGAGAATCAAACAAACGGAATTACACAAACTTCTCAAGTCTATCTGGATAATCAGGTGGCGCTCATCAATGGGAACATGGTAATCAACTGGGACTATATCAGTGAATTGTTTGATCCTGTGGTGATCGATACCATGTTTGAACAGTATCTGGCCAGAATCGATGCCATTTTGAACGATGAAGCCGAAAAACAGCTGGCCTGGGTATCCGAGACCGACAAAGAAGCAATTTTCACATACAACGATACTGCCACTCCTATTCCGAGAAAAACGTTGCACGGGCTGTTTGAAGAAACGGTTGCACAAACTCCCTATGCCGTGGCGATAGAAGATGCACAGGAGAGCATCACTTACCTAGACCTTGACGAGCAAGCAAACAAAGTGGCTAATTACTTGCAGCAAATCGGCGTAGGCGCGGGAGACCTCATTGGGGTTATTGCCAAACGGGAAATAGTCACCTTTGCACATCTGTTAGGTGTCCTAAAAAGCGGTGCCGCCTATGTACCTATTGACCCTGACTACCCGTTAGAGCGTGTAGATTACATTCAGAGACACAGTCAATGCAAACTCGTGTTGGAACCTGATTTTTACGTGAAGAACGAGATCGATCGCTATCCAAAGAACCATCCATCATTCGCCGAACAGCCGGAGCACCTGGCATACGTTATTTATACATCGGGAAGCACCGGGAATCCCAAAGGGGTCATGATCAGACACGAAGCTGCAGCCAATACCGTTCTGGATATCAATCAAAAGTTTGAGGTTGCGACCCACGATCGTATTCTAGGTGTGTCTTCCCTCTGCTTTGATTTGTCCGTCTATGATATTTTTGGAGCATTCGCAGCAGGAGCTACGCTCGTGCTGGTGAAAGATCAGAAGAACATCACGCAGCTTGCTGACACCCTAACAGACAAAAAAATAACGATATGGAATTCTGTCCCTGCCATTATGGATCGGGTGGTAGCGGAGAAAAAGGACCGTGGCAGCGAATATAGTGATGGACAGCTTCGTCTTGTGATGCTGAGCGGCGACTGGATTCCGCTTACATTGCCGACAACGATCAATGAAAGGTTCCCTTCCGCAAAAGTAGTCAGTCTAGGTGGAGCTACAGAGGCTTCCATTTGGTCGATTTATTATCCGATCGACGAGGTAGATCCCCAGTGGAAGAGCATCTATTATGGAAAGCCGTTAGCTAACCAGCAGTTCTATGTACTCAATTCGCAGATGCAGCTTTGCCCGATTGCAGTGCCGGGTGAACTTTACATTGGGGGGAAAGGGGTTGCGGACGGTTATCTTCATGATGCGGAAAAGACCAATCAATCCTTTATTCATCATCCAAAATTCGGATATGTCTATAAAACGGGGGATTATGGAGTATTGCACCGCAATGGGCTGATCGAATTTTTGGGAAGAAAGGATCAGCAGGTAAAAATTGGCGGTTATAGAATAGAATTAGGAGAAATCGAATCGCGGTTGCTAAGTATAGAAGCGGTGAGAAATGCAGTTGTTTTGGTGGCGGGGGAGGCAGACAAACGGTTGTATGCGTATCTCGTGCCAGAAACAGCGCCGCAGGATCAAGAAACATTCATGAATGAGATCAGGACAAGCTTGGCTAAAGCCTTGCCGGATTACATGATACCGTATCACTTTATTATGGTGGAACAATTGCCGCTGACCGCCAATGGGAAAGTAGACATGCAAACTCTCCTGAAGCTGAAGCCAACCAGCACAAGCAACGGGACAGCATACGTAGCGCCTCGGAACGTAGCGGAAGAGAAGATTGTCAACGTGATTCAAGAGGTTTTGGAAACCGATCATGTAGGTGTGCTCGACAACTTTTTTGAGATGGGTATGAATTCCATCCAGATCGGAATGATTAACACCAAGCTGAAACAGGTATTTGAAAGGGAAATCCCAATTCTCACCATGTTTGAGTACGCGAATATTAACGCGCTTGCCTCTTATTTGACGGGAGATAGTCACGATCAACAGGATGAAGAGCAGGACGAAACCATGGTTGCCCGGAACCAAGGAAGAGAACGGATCAAACAAAGAAACGCCAAAAGAAGGAGGACGCCTGAAAGTGAATAAAGCCGAACTGCTGCAATATTATACGAAATTTACTCCTTACACGGATCCCGGCGAATACGGCTATCTCTTTCATGAGTTGCCCCGAGGCTTGCCAGAACTTTGCCACCTCATCAAATGCCAATTGATTCACCCCTCAATGATAAAAAAAGTAAGACATTCGCTTACGCATTTTACAAAAAACGAAGACGAGAAGTTTTATCAGGTAACAGAAATGCTTGAGGCTCTGGTAGAACGCAACGCAGATGGCATTACGTTTGACCGATTGCCTAGTGAGAGATTACTTATTTCTTGCCGATTCCATTCTTTGCTCCTGATTTCTATGCTTCGCTCCCAAGGGATCCCGGTGCGCTGCCGCGTCGGATTTGCAAGCTACCTTTCCGAGAATCACCGAAAATATATCGATCACTGGATTTGCGAAGTGTGGGGTGATACCGAGAAACGATGGATCAGAGTAGACCCCGATTTGGAACTCATCGATATTCAGGGCGATGAGTTCCTGATGGCCGGTGATGCCTGGTTGATGGCTCGTGACAAAGAAATCAATCCACAGCTATTTGGGGTCAAGAAATCTTGGGGGATGCACTATATTAGAAATAATCTCTGCTATGACTTGAATGCCATTCTCGGCAACGAATTAAGATACTGGGATTATCCTCCGCTATGCCAAAAAGAGATGGACGAGCTGGACTGGGAAGAGTTGCAATTACTCGATGAGATCGCTCTTTATTTGCAAGACCCCGATGAAAATCACGATCAACTGCAAGCATTGTTTTTGGAGCATGATTTCCTTCATTTCAAGGGATAAGGCAATTGTTCGAAAAAACTCTAAGCGGTGATAGATGATGGATAAATTGAAGAAGTATATTTACGAGCTGGTTGCAGCCAAGAAACTATCGGCCAAAGAAGCGACGGAATACATCGTGAGCCTGCAAAAAGCGAACGAAGCATTGAGCGATGAGGTCGCGATTATCGGCATATCTGGACGATTTCCTAAGGCGAATACAGTGCAGGAGTTTTGGGAAAATATTCGCGCGGGAAGAGAATGCCTGGATGATTTTCCTGTCCATCGCTTGGAAGATGGACGGGCCCTATTTTCCGATCAGCGATTTGATCACAAGCGCTTTAAAAAAGGCGGCTATTTGGATGAAATCAGTTTCTTCGATGCAGACATGTTTCGCATATCACCGAAGGAAGCTATGTCCATGGAGCCTTATCAACGAATCATGCTGGAACTTGCCTATGAGACCTTACTCAATGCCGGTTATGAGACACGGGATATCATAGGATCAAAGACAGGCGTATTTATCGGAAAAGATCATGTCACAGGGATTGAATACCGTAATTATGTGAGCCCGGATATTTTTAGCTTGACCGGCTCGTGGCCAGGGATATTAGCAAGCCGAATCTCGTATGCCTATAACCTGAAAGGACCGAGCGTTGTCTTTGATACGTCGTGTTCTTCCGGGTTGGTAGGCGTTCATTTTGCTTGCGAATCTTTGCGTAGAAATGAATGTGAGATGGCATTTGTAGGCGGCATCAGCGGCCTTTTCTATTTTCCTCCAATCAAGGAGGACGGATCACTGGATCAAGTTGAATCCGCCGAAGAAATGATTTGTGCGTTTGACAAAGATGCAAAGGGCACTGTATGGGGCGAGGGTGGCGGAGGGCTGCTTCTGAAGCCGTTGTCCAAGGCGCTCGCAGACAACGACATGATTTACGCGATCATAAAAGGCAGCGGGATCAACAACAACGGACTCTCCAAAGGTATTACGGCTCCAAATGGGGAGGCGCAGGAAGAGCTTCTGAAAAGCGTGTGGAAGCAAGCGCAGATCGATCCTGAGACCATTCGGTACATTGAAGCCCACGGGACAGGTACCGTGTTAGGGGATTCCATCGAATTGCAATCCATTATGAATGCCTTTCAATCCTTTACGACCAAAAAACAGTTTTGTGGTGTGGGCTCAGTCAAAACGAACATTGGGCATTTGGTTGGGGCTTCGGGGATTGTCTCTCTGATCAAAGCGGTAATGATGCTGAAACATGGAGAAATCCCGCCTTCGCTTCATTTTCAAACACCCAGCCCTTACATTGACTTGGCAAACTCAGCTTTATTCGTCAATGATGTGCGAACAAAATTGGAGCAAAAGGATTATCCAACTCGGATCGGGATTAACTCGTTTGGATTTAGTGGGACCAATTGCCATATTCTGATCGAGGAACCACAAAGACTCGTACGTCAAAGCTACCACGGGCAAGACAGCTATATGCTGGTTTTATCGGCAAGTAGTGAGCAGAAACTGCTGGAGTCGGTCAAGGAGTACCAACAGTTTTTATTGGCAAACCGTAACGTACACTTGAGCGATCTGTGCTTTACAGCAAGCACTTCCCGTAATCATTACACCCACCGAGTATCGATTATTTTCCACAGCTACCAAGATCTTTTGGTGAAATTGAACGGGATGAAAGCAGTAAACCGTGTATCCGAATGGAGTGAAAATCCTGACATTGGCTACCAGATGCATGAGGTAGTGCCGGACAATAAGCAGGCCGTAGAGCCGTGGGAAATCCGGGAAGGTGAGAAAAAGTTTTTAGACAGACAAGCAAACGAAGCAATCAAGGAACTGATCGAGAAGAATGTGGACGAAAAGCTGATCTGGGGACAGGTTGCACAACTTTACATGAAGGGTGCTAGTATTGACTGGACAAAGCTTTATCGAGGAGGTCATAAGCTGCCTCTGCCTGGAAATATACTGGAGCGGCAAAAATTTTGGCCGGTTGAAGCAAAGCCAAAGAAAATGGAAGAAGACCTTTATTATAAGTCTGTCTGGATGGAAGAAACCCTTCCTACCTCTGACCTCCATCAGGAAACGGATGACAATACGATTTTGCTGATTGTCGATGAGAAGGATACGGCCAAGTGGCACCCGCATTTATTTGAAAAACTGCAAGCAAAGCGATTGATCATGGTAGAGATAGGAACACACTCTTTGCAAGTGACCCATGATCACTTCAAAGTCGCGCGTACGTATGAGGATATAGCTGGATTCTGCGCTCAGCTCGATATTTCGTCACTGGATCAGATTCTCTTTATGGCTCCGACTACCCATGATCTGTCTGAGTCGTGGATAGAATTTCAATCGTCCATGAATCAAACAGCCGGGTCTTTGCTACTTTTTACCAAAGCGCTGCACATGACTGGAAAGCTGACAAAAGAAATAGATGTTGCTTTAATCACGCAGAATGCACAAGCAGTGCAGATGGCCGTTGCGATCTGCAATCCTTTTCACCATATGCTCGTCGGACTGGGGAAATCCATTCGCCAGGAGAACTTCTGCCTGAATATACGCAATATTGATTGCAGCTCTGACAACTTGGAGTTGGATCTTCTATTAGCCGAAATTCAGCGAAAAAGCACATGTTACTCGGTGGCGTTGCGTCAAGGCCGCCGTTATATCGAGGTTATTCAAAAAGCAGATGTCTCAGGCACACAAGAAGATGAAATAACAATCGGAGCAGGCGATGTCTTCTTAATCACCGGTGGGTTGGGCCAACTAGGAACAGAAGTTTGCAAGTATCTGAGCCAAAAAAACAAAGTAAAGCTGATCGTACTAGGAAGGACAATGCTTCCGGACAAAGAGGCATGGCCAACCATTATTCGAGAACAGTCGGACAAAGATTTGGTTAATAAAATGAATGCGATACTTGCCGTTGAGGCTTTGGGGTCCGTGCTTGACTATCAATGTGTGGACATATGCAACGAATCAGAAATGAAACGTTTGGTTCAGAACATTCAGGAGACACATGGGCAGCTTAATGGAATTATTCATTGTGCGGGGGTTGGAGTTGGCGACATAGAAGATTTTGGTATGAGCGAGCAAGAATTTGAACGAAGACATGCCGTGAAAACGTATGGAAGCTGGCTGTTATACACGCTCACGAAAGAGATGAACAAAGGCTTTACCATGTTCTTTTCGTCTGCTGTTTCTGTCACGGGGGGACGGGGTTCCCTTAGTTATGCCACAGGGAATGCCTTTTTGGACGGATTGGCTGAAGCAATCAAGCGACAGGGGAAAAAAGTCATCTCTATCAACTGGGCTACGTGGGAAACGACTGCTTCCAAGCTCTCCATGCAAGAAGAGAGACACGTTTTCCGTTTTCTGTCTACGCATCAGGCCTTGCAAGCACTCGATCATATTCTCCACAGGCAAATGTTCCGGACAATCGTCGGCAAACTTAATCATGCCAATGAGCTGTTGGAGCTCGAACTCGTATGGCCATTCCGTTTGGCAGATGAAGTGAAGCAAGAATTGTTCAAGGAGACTGCAAAACCGGGACGCGTTATCACTGCCACATCTGTGACACTCAAGGAGAAGGACGGATATACAGCGACCCAAAAAGAGTTGGCGCAATTATGGGCGGAGGTTCTTGGGCTAACCGCTATCAGCTTGTTCGACACTTTCCATCAATTGGGGGGTGATTCGATCCACGCTGCACAACTGTATAAACAGTGGAACGAGAAATACCCAGGCACGCTTCATGTAGCAGATATCTACATGTACCCAACTATTTATGAAATGGCCAATTACTTGGATAGCAAAAAGACCCCGCAGTCTACTGAGCTAACGATTGAATCAATCCTGGAAGGGTACAAGCAGAGTAGGTACTCGAAGGATGAGACAAAGAGATTATTGGCAGAATGGAATACGTTATCAACGGGGCAGTCTATACAGTCCGGACAAAATGACGAATACGCGATTATCGGATATGCATGTAAATTTCCACAGGCAGAGAATGCAGAGCAATTTTGGACAAATTTAACTTCGGGTATCAATGCTGTACGACCGTTTCCAGCCTCCAGAAGAAAAGATACGGATCAGTATCTAACCGAAGACCAAGCATACTGCCAAGGCGGTTATCTGGAGAATATCGATAGCTTTGATTCAAGCTTTTTCCATATTGCTCCCAAAGAGGCAGAATTGATGGACCCTGAACAACGCCTCCTTTTGGAGAATGTGTATGAGGCCATTGAGAACAGCGGTCTTGGCGGGAAAAATCTTTTTGGAACCGAAACGGGTGTTTACATCGGTAAGGATACGACCGGACGCAATGAATACAACAACATGATCGACATTCAGCATCCATTGAAAGTAACTTCTGGATCGACTGGCATTCTCGCAAGTCGGATCGCGTACTTCCTGAATTTAAATGGTCCCTGCTTGGTTGTGGATACAGCATGCTCCTCCAGTCTGGCCGCCATGTGCTTGGCCACGCAAGCGTTGAAGCAGGGACAAATTGATGTGGCTATTGTTGCGGGGGTTTCATTGGCGTATCTTCCTACACAGCACAATCCCCTGATTGATTCTGCAGACGAAACAATTCGTCCTTTTGATGCCGGAGCAAACGGAACCATGTGGGGAGAAGGAGTAGGTACCATCGTGCTGAAGCGCTTGGATCAGGCTGTACAGGATAAGCACGTGATACATGCTGTTGTCAAAGGCTCCGCCATGAATAATAACGGAGCATCAAACGGAATCACTGCACCAAATGCGGACGCGCAGGAAAAAGCATTGGTAGAGGCATGGAGGACAGCCAATATCGATCCCGAAACGATTTCGTATATCGAAGCGCATGCCACTGGAACCAAATTGGGTGACCCGATTGAAATGAAGGGTATTTTCAATGCCTTCCGTAGATTTACGAATAAAAAGCAATTTTGCGGTGTAGGCACGGTAAAAGCCAACATCGGTCACTTGGTGGGGGCCTCGGGGATGGCTTCCGTCATAAAGATGATTCTGGCTTTTAAATATAAGCAATTGCCCCCGGTAGCACACTTTAAGCATCCGAATCCGTTCATCGAATTTGCGGATTCTCCTATTTTTGTCAATGACAAGCTACAGGAGTGGAACGTATCAGGCACACCGCGCAGATGCGGAATCAGTTCCTTTGGGTTTAGTGGGACGAATTGCCATATTCTGTTGGAAGAACCCCCTCCCTCTGCTGTGGAGAACGTAGGCAATCAAGGCTGGAACCTTCTGACTTTGTCGGCGAAAACGAAATCGGCTTTACGTGCACTGATCAGCCGCTACACCAAATATCTCAACACGACGAAGACAGTCGATTCCCAAAATCTATGCTATACAGCCAACACAACTCGTGGACACTATGAGCACCGGGTGGCCATCCTCTTTAAGCACCAGGCCGAACTCCGGGAAAAATGCAGATCCTTGGATGGGAAAGGGCTTGAAAATACGAACGGAGCAGAGGAAGGAATCTATTACAAGGTGAGCCAAGTCATCCTAGACCAAAATGACCAGTGTGAAAACGGGTTGCTAGAGGAAGAAAAATTAAAACGGAACGCGATTGCGGAAAGAACCATTCAGCAGTATTTAGCAAATGACTCTGCTTTCACACTTCAAAGCCTGCAAAACATCGCCGTGATGTACACAGATGGGGCAGATATCAACTGGCATAGCCTTTATCCGAGAGAGCAGCATCAAATCATCGAATTGCCAGCTTATTCGTATGATTCGGTTCGTCATTGGATTGGGACACAGAAACAAGAAAGCTCTAAGCAAAAGGACACCTATTATCACTTACGGTGGATACGCGACGACAAAGAGCCATTGAAGCAAGTAGGCAAAAGCAACGGAACCTGGCTGTTTTTGGGAGGAACTGGGCAATGGAGTCAGTCAATGCTCCAAGAGATAAGAGAGCGTAAAATCGATCTTATCGAGGTTAGTTCTGGTCCAGCCTTTCAAAAATTCAGTGATCATCACTACCAGATCGGCTCGAAAGAAGATTATCCAGTCTTGCTGAAGGAGCTGATGAACCGAAACATCCGAAACATTATCCACTGCATGAGCGTGGTAGATGAGGAGATTGAGTGTGCAGAAGACTTACATGCACTAGAGAACAAGGGAGTTTACAGCTTCTATCATTTTGTATGTGAAATGCTAAACCAGTCGTACAATCAGCAAATCAATCTTTATGTCATTGGCGACCATACTTTCTCGCTGACCAAGCATGAATCGATCCTGAAGCCTCATCACGCTGTACTGTTTGGAATGGCAAAAGTAATACCGCAGGAGTATTCACAGTTGAAATGCCGATGCATCGATATCGATAGCGATACTTCCCCAGCGACTATCTGGAAAGAAATTTGTGCAGACAAAGAAGACTTCCAGGTGGCGTATCGGCATAATGTCCGGTACATCGAACATTTGGAAGAACAGATGCTGGGCAATACAGAGCTCCAGGACATAGCCATCAAGGAAAACGGCGTCTATCTGGTTACGGGTGGACTCGGCGATATTGGACTGAAGGTTGCTCAGTATCTCAGTACGAAAAAATCGGTTCACTTATGCTTGCTCGGAAGAAACGTATTGCCTCCGCGAGAGCAATGGACTGACATTGTCCGAGATCAGTCCCATTCCAAAGTGGCTAGCCAAATAGATATAATCCGCAGAATAGAGAAAAATGGGTCCAGTGTAGAAGTATATGCGGTTGATATTGCCAATGAGAGCAAGTTGGCAGATGTTTTGGATACTATCCGCCATCAGCACGGAGCTATCCATGGTCTATTCCACTGCGCCGGGGTGGCAGGCGAAGGTTTACTGATCAACAAAGAACATGCACAGATGAAGCAAGTGCTAGATCCAAAAGTCATCGGTACCTGGTTGCTGGACCGTTACACTCAGAGAGATCAGCTCGACTTTTTCGTTATGTTTTCATCTGTCACTAGTCTGTTGGGCGGGATCGGACAGGCTGATTATACGGCTGCCAATGCCTATTTGGACGTTTTTAGTGAGTACAGGCAAGCCAAAGGTCAAAGAAGCATAACCATCAATTGGCCTGCATGGAACGATACTGGCATGGCGGCGAAATATCGTATCAAGAAAGAGGCTTCTCCGTTTCATGGCATCCATCCGGATCAAGCAATCGACATTTTGGATGCAATTTTAGCGCGAAAGGTCCCTCGCGTCATCGTCGGTGAAATGAACGAAGCGCATTTCCGCACGCACAGCTATCACTTGCCTTTTACCATCTCACCAGGAATCAGGAGAATGGTCACACAGCCTGTTGCATTCGAGATAATTGAAGAGCAGCAGATTGTACCCATGCTGAAAGGCAGAAATAATCACAGATACAGCGATATCGAGACCCAACTAGCCTCTATTTGGCAAAAAGTATTGGGAATACCGGAAGCGAATGTGTACCAGTCTTTTCAAGAGGCAGGAGGAAACTCCATTCTGGCGACAAGTCTCGTAAAAGAAATCGATCAGTTGTACCCTGGCCGTATCAACATTGCAACGTTGTTTGCCTATCCTTCCATTGCGAAAATGGCTGAATATCTCGAGAACAAACCGAGTCAATACGAACCGTCCCAGAAAAATGGCGAGGTCCAGAGCGAGAACATCCCTTTGCAGGACAAGGTTGCCGACTTTATCAAGGGTGATATTTCAATGGAGAATATATTGGACTACTTAGACAAGAAAGAGTGGGGAGAAGAAGATGAGTAGCCGAAAAGAGATGAATGACAGCATTTTGCAGCTACTGAAATCTGGACATCTCAATCAGGATATGGCACTTTCCATTCTGGAAAAGCTGAATCGCAATCCAGAGCGAAAGTATCAGCAGGATATTGCTGTGATTGGAATGGCCTGCCGCTTCCCCGGAGCAAACAACCCCCAGCAGTTTTGGGACAATCTAGTCCAAGGGGTTAATAGCATAGGGTATTTTCCAGAAGAACGATTGCAGGACTTATCTGGCTTTATTCCAGAATTGGAAGAGTTGCTAGCGAGCTCCAATCATCAAGCTGGCTACCTCGATCAAATTTCCCGATTCGATCACCCTTTTTTCCATATCGGACATAAAGAAGCGATGGCAATGGAACCGTATCAGCGACTTTTTCTGGAGACCGCCTATCATGCAATCGAGGACGCAGGATACGGGGGAGCCAAACTGAAACATTCCAACACGGGAGTATTTGTGGGACTGGAGACAGCCTATCAATCCCATTATCGTTCCCTGTTGCAAAACGAGGATATTTCTTCCCTCGTCGGTTCCTTAGTAGGACTTTTGTCCAATCGAATCTCTTATTTTCTAGACTTACGCGGGCCTGCTTTCGTTCTCAATACGGCATGCTCATCGGGCCTTGTGGCCTTACACCAGGCATGCACGGCATTGGCGAATAAGGAATGCGAAATGGCGCTGGTCGGTGGCGTGAATATGATGGTGATTCCACAGGTTACCGGGAAGCTGAATGATTTGGAGACTTCTGACGGAAGAGTGAAGGCGTTTGACAAAAATGCGGACGGAACGATTTGGAGCGAGGGAATGACTGCTCTGATGCTCAAACCGTTAGGGAGGGCAAGGGAGGATCGTGACCCGATCTATGCGGTGATCAAGGGAAGCGGCGTCAATGCAGATGGCGCTTCCAACGGATTAACGGCCCCCAATCCAGAAGCGGAGACCCAATTGTTTATCCGTACGTGGGAAAAAGCGAAAATTGATCCGTTGTCCATCTCCTATATTGAAGCGCATGGTACAGGTACTTTATTGGGGGATTCCATTGAATTGCAGGCGATCAACGATGCTTTTCGAAAATATACGTCGGAAACGCACGTTTGCGGGATTGGGTCAGTCAAGACAAACATTGGACATACCGTTGCGGCCTCAGGGTTAGCATCGCTGATAAAGGTCACGCTTGCTCTCAAACATAAGAAAATCCCTGCCACCCTGCATTATCAGTCTCCGAATCCTTTTGTCGATCCCGAAAACTCGGCAGTCGAGATCGTTACCGAGCTGAGAGACTGGAAGCGGGAAGATAGCTTGCTCCGAGCAGGTGTCAACTCTTTTGGTTTCAGTGGTACCAATTGCCACGTCATTCTAGAAGAGGCTCCCGAACTAGACCGGCCAGAGACGGAGCTTTTGCCGCCTTTTCATCTCTTAACGATTTCAGCCAATAGCCTAAACTCACTCGATGCGTTGATTAAAGCCTACAATTCCTATTTGCAAGCACATGAATCCATTGATCTTGAAGACCTTTGCTACACAGCGAACACTGGCAGAGGCCAATATGAGAACAGAGTCGCGCTGGTGTTCAGTTCAAGAGACGAACTGATGCAGCAATTGCTACAAGTAGATTTATCGAGACAAGACTTAGCGAAGGAAAAAGGAATCTATATTCACGTAGGAACTGAAGTCAACCGTGACGTCAGCTCTCGTACAAACCTTTCTGCTATTGGAGACTTAACAGAGATTGGAAGAGAGAATTTCCAGACAAGAGCATCGCTTGAAAGGCTAGCAGAGCAATACGTTCACGGAATGTCGATCCCTTGGGAGACCCTGTACCGTGAGCAGCGGCAAAAGTTGAACTTGCCTGTTTATCCATTTGATCCAATCAAAGTCTGGCCGGTAGTGGACAACAAAGCGAGTGTCCGCTTACCGTTAGAATCAGGCAAAGCGGATACGACCGAAGCGTTATCAGCAGGAGATCATGCCCTTTATCACAGCATTCAGTGGGTGCCACTGGCCCCATTGTCTTCACAAGCGGAAAAGAAGGAAAATGTGCTAGTTATTACGGATTCTACCGATTGGGGTAACGATTTAGCCGATATTATCGCTTCGCGGAGTATGCATATGGTGCATGCCCGATTGGCGACAGCCTACAGCAGGGTGAACGCCTCGCAGTATGGTCTTACCGTTTCCGAAGCGGATTTTGACCAGCTTATCCGTGATACAGGACAGCTAGCACTGAGCAAAGTCATCTTTGCCGCCGGGAATGCATCCGTCTCCGAAAGTGCTGGGGACAGCCTGCATGCGCTGTTTTATCTGGCAAAGGCACTGGTGAAAAATCAATTTAACCCCCTCGAGATTGTACTGGTAGGAAAAAACGCCCAGCGGGTCCTCCCCGTCGATCAAGTAGTCCATCCGCATTTTGCAGCCCTATTCGGATTGGGAAAAGTCATTCGGGAAGAGTATAGCGGGCTTCATTGCAAGTGTATCGACTTTGATGAGGGAACACTTGTCAGCGATGTCGTGTCAGAAGCACTAGGAAATGCCGAGCATTATCAAATCGCGCTTCGTTCGGGAGACAGATACCATCCCCAACTCACACCGTTGGACTTGCCGGCAGTAGATGAGGGTGGCATTCGCTTCAAGGATCAAGGGGTGTATGTCATTACAGGTGGCACCGGGGGAATTGGTCTGGAGCTTGCAAAGAATATTGCTCTGCAATACAAAGTAAAGCTGATCCTACTCAGCCGTACAAAATTACCCCAGCGTACATCGTGGGACGAGTTCAGCCAGCAAGATCAAGTAGGAAGTCTACTTCACCATCTGAAAAGCTTGGAGAGCAATGGTTCTGAGGTATATACATACAGCGCTGATGTAGCCAACCTGGACGAAATTGCCCCGGTCATCCGCGACATTTATCGTATCCATGGCAAAATTGACGGCATCATCCATGCAGCTGGCTTACCGGGAAGCGGCATGCTGATTGAAAAGGATGGAACAGCTTTTTCTGCTGGGGTCTCGGCCAAAATCAGCGGTACTCAAAATCTCTATATGCCAACCCTCGAGAATCCGCCCGATTTTCTCGTTTTGTTCTCTTCGATCGCATCTGTGGTCGGAGGAATTTACTTAGGGGATTATGTGGCGGCTAATTCCTACTTGGATGCTTTTTCCGGGATATCGAGTTCGCCTACACGGATCATGACCATCAATTGGACAACCTGGATGAATACTGGTATGGCGAAAAATGCAGGTACCAACCTCGATGTTGCTTTTCGCTCTCTCACATCTCGTCGAGCGATCAAAGCATTCGAGCAGGTCATCCAAAAAAATCTGTCCAACGTCGTGGTTGGGGAAATCAACACGGACAATGACATGTTCTGGAACAATTCGTTGCCGATAACATTAGCGCCATCGATTCGAGAGAGAATCAAGTCGCCAGAAGTTGAAATAAAAGTACAGATGACGGGAAGAACGAATGACGCTTATACCGATATCGAAAATCAGATTGCACATATTTGGGGAAACATCTTCCGGCTGCCAACCATTGATATTCACGATCAGTTCTATGATTTAGGTGGCACCTCTATCATGGGCATCAAGATCGCCAACCGGATCAATGAAGAGTGCCAGGTAACCTTGACGGTTCAGGATGTGTTTACGTATTTGACCATTCCGGCATTGGCCGAGTTTGTGCAACAAAAGCAACAGGAAAAGAGCGGTGGGGGAACTCAGCTTAGAAGGGAGGCCTCCATAGAAAAAAGCGTCATGCCGCTGTCGCATGCCCAAAGGCGAATATGGTTTTTGCAAAAGATGAATCCTGATCTCGTTGCCTACAACTTACCCTTTATCCGCACCTACGACATGGCGATTGACGTTGCGCTTTTAGAGCGGGCTGTCTCGTACCTGGCTGCAAGGCATCTGTTATTGCGCACAAGATTTACACTCCAAGACGGAATTCCGGTTCAGGTAGCGCTACCTGAGTATCACCCTACTATCCAGGTTATTGACTTATCCGAACAATCGGATCAAGAGCTTTTACTGGAAAAAAACATCTATACCCAAAAAATGAAGCCGTTCGATTTAGAATCTCCTCCTTACCGCATCTATCTCTACCAGCTTGGCAAGGAGAGGTTTTGCCTCTACGTCAATTTCCACCATATTTTAACGGACGGCTGGAGCATAGATATTTTTTACCGGGAACTATTCGGCATTTACCAATCGTTCTTGCATCAGCAACCCCCAAGACTGGCCGAAGCGAAGCACGATTACTTTGATTGGATCATGGAACAAAAAGAATGGGAGAACAGCAAGGAGTTTGTCGAGCACGAAAATTACTGGCTAAGAGAGCTGGCCAAGCCATTGCCGACTTTGCATTTGCCCACTGACAAAAAACGACCGTCCGTCCAAACATACAACGGCAGCTATCATAAATTCGAGATTAGCGGGGAGCTTTATAAAAAGCTCAAAAAACACGTCGAGAATCAGCAGATTACGTATAACAATTTCTTGCTAAGCGCCTACTTCCTGTTGTTGCACAAGCTGTCTCAGGACCAGGACATTATTGTCGGTGTGCCTGCTGCTGGAAGAAATCAAAAGAAATGGGAAGAGGTAGTAGGGATCTTTATCAACACCTTGTGTATTCGTGTTCCGTTTCATGAGATCTCCAGTTTTTCTCAGTTACAAAATACCGTGCAGCAAAAAATTTGGTCAGCGATCGACAAAGCACAATACCC
>NZ_JABSUZ010000047.1:0-40532 GCF_013284345.1 Brevibacillus sp. MS2.2 | reverse complement strand
ATTTTTCATGGTTGCCTCGATTTTGGCGTCGGCGTGCATGACTTCCATCGTCAAGAGTCCTCCCCCCTTGCAAGGCAAGCTTCCGACCGTGCTTTTTACTTTGCCTGTAATGTAACTATACGCTTTGCTGTCCGCTTCACTCAGCCAGTTGAACATCTTGTCTCCCCGAAAAGTAGCCAATGTCGTATATTGAAGAAGCACGGGCGTATCTATTTGCTCGACATTTTTTCGTTGGTCCCCTTCCCTTGCAGGTCCGGTTAGTCGCACGCCTGTCAAGACAGCTTGCTTCCCTTTGCTGGTAAAGTCGGTAATCAATTGATCCATCGTAACCGCTGCGGTAGGCGCCCATACTTTTGAGGATGTCTCCAAAGAAGCAAACATTTCTGTCGAAGGAATTTGCTCAAGCGGTGTGATCACTCTCAGAATATTGCGTGCCGTCGTTCCTCTTGCGATAGCGACATAAAAGTCAGTTCGAAACTCGTGGTCACGCGAGACAAAATCGACGACAGGAGCGATCCCTTCTCTCGCAACCTCCTCGCCAAATATGAGCATCCGCGTGTGCGCCATATAAATTTTCCGGGGAGAGATCGTGGTCATTTTCCTCACAGCCTCAAAAATCGTCGGAGCGTTCATGGTAAAGAGAGTAACAGGCGAACGTCCTGGCTTCCCCTTGTTGGCCGCTACCTCCGCAGGGTCTACTACTTGAACCGAAACTTGATAGCCTCCCTGCACTTTATCAATGCCGATCCCGACAGCAATCGCCAAATCGTTCAGTTCTTTTCGATCCCAACAACCAGGCAGGATAATCACGAGCGCGATGCAGAGAAGAACTTTTATCCCTTTCACTGGTGCCCACTCCTTTACATGCTGTGAAAAGCCGCTTACTTCTGGGGCGGTAATGGCTTTATCCCTTTAGATTGGCGGCGCAAATTGTTTTTGGTAATCGATTCAGGACGTTTGTCCAAGGCCCAGCGAGGCAAGCGAAAGATCGTGTCCCTTTGCTCTTTCAAGGAAAACGGAGCAAACGATTCCATATACGGTACGCCAAACGAGCGTAAACTGCATAAGTGCAGCACTAAGCCAAGCATCCCTACAATGATTCCGTATATGCCAAAAGAAGCAGCCAGAACCATCAGAGGAAAACGAAGAATCCTTACGGTAATCGACATGTTGCTCGCTGGGAAAATAAAGCTAGATATGGCAGTGATCGAGACCACAATGACCATCGCGGCAGAAACAATCCCCGCTTCCACCGCTGCTTGACCGATGACCAGTGTTCCCACGATGGAAATGGCTTGACCTACTGCACGCGGCATGCGGATTCCAGCCTCTCGTAATATCTCAAAAGCCACTTCCATCATGATCGCCTCAATAAAGGCTGGAAAGGGCACTCCTTCTCGCTGTGCCGCCAAGCTGATCAGTAGCTGTGTCGGGAGCATCTCTTGGTGAAAGGTCGTAATGGCGATATAGAGGGATGGAGCAAGCAATGCTATTAAAAAACAGGCGAATCGCAGCATGCGAATCAACGTACTAAAATCAAAACGCTGATAGTAGTCTTCCGCAGAATGGAAAAACTCCACAAAGAGAGAGGGCACGGTTAAAACAAAGGGAGTCCCATCTACAAGAATTGCTACGCGTCCCTCCAATAGATTCGCGGCCACGACATCCGGGCGCTCCGAGTTAGAGATGGTGGGGAAAGGTGTGTAGGCTTCGTCCTGGATCAGCTCCTCAATCATTCCGCTTTCCATGATGCCATCGATGCTGATTCGATCCAGTCTATTGCGTACTTCTTCTACAACACCCTCTTCTACAATCCCTTTCATATACACAATTGCGACTTCTGTCTTGGTTTCCTCGCCGATTCTGTTGATTTCAATCCATAGCTTTTCACTGGTAATCCGTCTCCGCAGCAACGTAATATTCGTGCGAAGTGTCTCTGTAAAGCTCTCCCGCGGACCGCGAATGACTGTTTGCGATGACGGTTCGGTGACTCCTCTATCCCTCCACTCCTGCAAACCTATATGAATTCCTTGTGAGCTGCCATCCACGAGAATGATGACACAGCCAGACAGCAAGGCTGTAAACAATGTGGGAAAATCGAATAAATCTCCCATATCTCCTACGGTCAGGATGGATTCTTTTAAAAAGGGAACGAACTCGTCCTTGCGTATCCCTTCCCATTCCTTCAAGCGCATTTTGTATAAAAGGCTATCGATTAATACGGCTTGTACCAGGTACGAATCGACCATGCCATCCGCATACAAGACAGCTGCCCGGACGGGTTCTAGGCTATTTAGGACTACCTCTCGAATCACAATGTCATTGCTGTATCCGAGCGATTCTTTTATATAGTGAACGTTTTCGTCTAAGCTGCAACCAATCTGAGCCATTCGGATTGCTCCTCACATCGGCAATTATGAACACAGTTTCTCCGATTGCTCCCATTACTAAACAAAACGTTCATGTCCCTTTCCACAGAAAAAGACCTCGCACTCGTTGAAGAGGACAAGGTCTTTTCGTATATGTTCCACACTATGGTGCAGGTGTTTGTGCATCACCTGGCACTGGTGCATCGTCGAAGGAAGGGTCGTGCCATTCCACTTTATGTTTTTGCTGAAGCGTATTTAACCAGGTACCGTAGTTCTGACTGCGATTTTGGTCAGTCAGCATCATCTTGATCTGATCTTTCACTTTATCAAACTCAGGTGCCGGTGACCCCAGCTGTTCTTTATTTGTATCGTAGTAGGTTTTGATTTGCTCATCGGTAACCGGGAATGCTTTATCCAACAACTTATCCCGTGTCATGAGCACGCTCAACTTATCCCGCAGTTGGGCCTCGGTCATTCCCATACTCTTCAAGTAGTTTTGGAATGCCTCAGGTGAACCTACCTGTTGTTTCATCGAATCAATCTCTTTATCCATATCTTCTTGCGTCACCGCGACGTTTTGCGCCTTGGCTTCCTGCTTGATTAACGCTTCCGCAACAAGTTCATGTATCATTGGTTTTCCGTACATTTTCTTCATTTCACCGTAAAGCTGATTTTGTGTAATGGAGGTATCGCCGGCCGTTACCAATACAGGGTCATTGCCTTTTGCCCATGATTGATAAAACCCTAATACAGCTAACCCCGTTAATAATATGGCAACCGAAAGCATGGAAATATCAAACTTCTTCACTTGGATATCCTCTCTTTCTCTAATCTGCCCTCCAAGTATAGAAAGAAGTTATGGTAGAAAAATGGAAAGCGTATTACACAACTTTTCCACATTCTAAACATATTATGCGCTACATAAAAAATCGGGTAAAAAAAGAGGAGAGAACGGAGGCGATGACAGGACCTAAAACTGCCCAAACCTGTAAAAAGCGTTCTTGTTTCCTGTCTTTTTCTACTTCCATAAACTGAGCGAGTGCTTCCTTGTCCCGATTTTCGTTAGCCAGTAATTGCAGGATTATATCTTTGTCTTTTTCCGTCTTCTCTGCTTTCGTTTCTAATTCAGTCTGCAGCTTGTTCAAAACTTGCAGTACATCATAACGCACATCCTCCATGCGTCCCAATTGATGTTCAATTCGTTCCAACCACTTCGTAACTACTATCATTTGTCCCTCAAGCTGATCGATTCGTTCTTCGAATTTGTCTAATTTCAAATAGATACGTTGTATATGCTGATCTATATTTTTCTGATTTTCATATGGTCCTGCTGTCATATGTTCCACCTCCCCCGTCCGTCCTTTATACTACTGTTTATGTAGCGGAGAGGAGCATTGCTTGTACGGTTATCCCTCTTTGTTCAGTCTCGTGTAAAAAAAGGCGGCAAACAAATGTATTTCCAAATCCTGAATTCAGCTAAAATAGATGGAAGACTATCTAGCATTTCTCTCAAATAAACGGGGACACGACCGTTTCTTCATAAAGGAGGATACCATGACAACCTTGTTGGAGGTAAAAGGAGTAACGGGTGGGTACTCTTTCAACCACGCTGTAATCAAAGACGTCTCCTTTCACATACGCGAAAAAGAAATTGTGGCGTTAATCGGGCTGAATGGCGCAGGTAAAAGTACGACAATCAAGCATATTTTAGGACTCCTGGAACCAATCGCAGGTGAAATCAGCATTGCAGGGAAGACCTTTCAATCAGACCCCGAAAACTATCGTTTGTCTTATGGGTATATCCCTGAGTCTCCCATTTATTACGAAGAGCTTACGCTTTGGGAGCATATCGAGTTAATGGCGATGAGCCATGGGCTGGACCAGGAAGTTTTTTATGAACGAGCACGTCCTCTCTTAAAAGAATTCCGCATGGAAGAAATGAAAGACCGATTTCCGCAGCAGTTTTCCAAAGGCATGAGACAAAAGCTCATGATCATGATGGCGTTGCTCGTACAACCGCCTCTGTACATCGTGGATGAACCGATCCTGGGTCTGGACCCTCTGGGGATTCGTTCTCTGCTTACGTGGTTGAACCGTTGCAAGGAGCAAGGGGCAGGCATTCTGATGTCCACACATATTTTGGCCACCGCCGAGAAGCATTGTGACCGATTCATCATTTTGCACAAAGGCGAGATTAGAGCCCAAGGAACGCTAGAGGAGCTTCGGCATATGACAGGGCTCCCAGATCGCTCCTTGGACGACATATACTTGCATATCGTAGAGGATGACGGCCAGTGAAAATAGACGTAGATCAATTATTTCGCAAACGGTTCCATGCCTTTTCAGTAGAATTCATTCGCTATGCCCAGTACATGGCCAATGGCGGCCTGATGTTCGTCGCGATTTTTTTGATGGGGTTGCTCGCCTTTTACTACCGCAGCATCATCGCGATGATCCCACCCTGGTTCCCTTTGCCGTATGCCATGGCTCTCGTGATTGCTATTGTCGTTGTGAGAAGCCCCTTGCGCACGTTTTTGCTGGAAGCGGATTTGCTTTTTTTGACTCCGCACGAAATAAGATTGGATCGCTATTTCCGGAAGGCGCTCGTGTACAATTTTGCCATTCAGAGCACAGTAGTGTTTATCGTCCTGCTCCTGCTCATGCCTATGTATACAGAGGTCGCAGGTGCACAAGGCGTGCAGCTTTGGGTCTATTGGTGCATTCCCCTGCTCTTGAAGGGCTGGAACATTTACAGCAGTTGGACGTTCTTACGTTTGCCCGATCAGAAGATGATCGGATTCTATACGCTCGCTCGTTTTGTCTTTTCGTATATCCTCCTCGCTTGGGTATTGAGTGAAGGACAATTCTTGGTCGTGGGTATTCTCCCATTCGGTGCTCTGATCTGCGCTGCGCTCTTGATCTGGCTCCATTCGCGAATGTTGACCTATAAGAAAAAACATTCCATACAATGGTATCGCCTGCTTGCCATCGAAAGCGGCTTGCGTCACCGCTTTTATCAGTTCGCGAACAACTTCAGGGATGTCCCTGCCATGCAGCACCAGGTGAAGTCACGCTCGTGGCTCATTGCCCTGACGAAGCTGCTGCTGCCTTACCGTCAAACAAAAGCAGGGCGTCATTTGTTTACTAAAAAATTTATTCGCTCTGGTGACTTCGCGGGCATTTATTTCAGACTCATCCTGCTGTCAGGCTTCGTCGTTCTCATATTGCCCGGCCCCTTTGCAAAAATCATCGCTGGCCTGCTCTTTCTCTTCATGACTGCCAGCCAGATCGGCAGCCTCTGGCGCCACCAGAAAAAGCGCAACGGATATGCAATCTTTCCGATTCGGGATGGTCAGATGAGACAGGCTTTTAGCTGGCTGCGTATGGTTCTGTTGGGTTTGCACGGTGCAGTGCTTGTGCTGATTGGGTTATTGTAGTTAATATCAAAAGTTGCTTGGAAGAAGCGCATTTCCAGTCCAAGCGCCTCTGGAGCCCGACAAAGCGGAGGGCTGAATGGAGGGAGTGCTTTTAGCTTCAACTCTGCAAACTCCTCATCGAAACTGCTACTTTTGAAGCGGCTCCCGCCATTCAGCCCGGAGCGGCCACCATCCCTCAGCGGTGCGCTTCTTCCCCCACTACAGCCACAAAAAAACAGCTCTTCCCGGCAACAACCTGCCAGTAGAAGAGCTGTTTTTTATTTATCGATAAAGTAATTTATCTACAATCGGAACGTATCCACTTTGCTGCGCAGCTCCTGAATGCTGTCTGTCACCTGCTCCGTTTCAGACACGAACTGATCAACGTTTCCACTGACCTCATGCATCGTAGCAGATACTTCTTCGGTAGCCGCTGCTGTTTGTTCCGAGATGGCAGTAACCGTCAACACGGATTCATTCACCTTGTTCTGACCTTGCTTCATCGTCTCTACGCTTGCCATGACATTCGCAAGCGACGTCTTCAAAGTATGTGTCATGTCAGACAGAGCCGTAATGCCTTGTGTAACGGAATCCAAACGTTCTGTCCCCGCGTTGTAGCGATCCAGCGTCGCATTTGTCTTTTCCGTGGCTTGTCTTACCTGATCTTGAATGTCTTTGATGCTCTCCTGAATGACGTGGGTTGCCGCACCTGTCTGTTCGGCCAGCTTGCGAACTTCTCCCGCTACCACAGCGAAGCCTCTGCCCGCTTCGCCAGCACGTGCACTCTCGATGGCTGCATTCAACGCCAACAGGTTGGTCTGTCCGGCGATTTGCTGAATCGTTTCAATCACGTCGTTAATTCGGCTCGATTTTTCTTCGAGAATCGCCATTGTATTTTGCACTTCATGAAATTGTTTGTTCGTCTCTGTTCCATCTGCCAAAAACTCTTGCAATACTTTGTAGCTGCTCTCTCCGATAGCGGACACCTGATTGGATACTGCATCCATCTCGTCAATCGCCGTATTCAATTCAGCCAGCTCGCTCAAGAATTCTTGAACCGTTTGCACCGTCATCTCCATCGCAGTTGCTGTCTGCTCATTCCCCTGCGCAATCTCTTGGCTGGTGACCACGATATTTTTGTTTTGCTCGCGGACAGAGTTGGCACCTTCCCGAATAGAATTCGCCATGCTGTCAATATGCTCGGTTGTCTCTTTTACTCCGCCAATAATTTGACGCAGTTGTGTCGTCATCTCACCAAAAGCAACGACAATTCGGCCAATCTCGTCTTTTTTGTTGGAAACAGAAATCCCTGTAGACGTGAGATCACCAGAAGCAATGCGCATAGACGCCTCTTGTACAACTTGCAGTGGACGCAGCATCTTCTTGATCAAGAAGAATACAGCAACCAAAGCAATAATCGTTACGACAATCATAGCGATAATGATGCGTGGCATGGTTTCATCCAGAACCTGTTCATTAATCAGTTCAACTTTATCTGCCGCAGTATCCACACCAAGCACCGCAATCACTTGACCAGATGGATCTTCAATCGGTGCGAATGCACTTAGGTAATCCCCGTACACAGGGTCTTTGACGATTGGCGTACTGTTCGATCCGCCTGCCAGAACAGGAGCAATATCAGCCATGCCGGTTGAGGACGTCTCTTGACCGATTGTAGCTGCTCCCTCTGCTCCTTTCGCCATTCCATCCACCATAATTTTTACCTTTTCACCGTCTGTATGAAGAATATAAACATAAAGGGCACCTGTTTTTTCGGCGTACTCAAACAACGCATTTCGGATAGTCCAATAGTCGTCTGTTTCTTGTGGCTGAGATATAAATTTCGCTATCTTCTCTGAGTCAAGCCCTTGGGAGATATGCAATGCTGTGTTAATGCTTGAGCGCGAGAGTGTCTTTTCTACAGTAGTTACGCTGTTTTCGTAAATCATGATAATATTGATTGCCATCATGACGGCAATGATCACCGCTACAAGAGCAACGACTCGTGTTGCCAAGCTCTTACTCATCCTGTTTCACTTCTCCTTCGCCGGTTACGATATGTGTACTGCGGCCCCCCACCTGGGAGCGGACGCATTGTTGCGGGAGGTTTTGCCTTTTCGTAAAAGGATCAGCAGTGCTGCTCTCACACGGTGTTACTCGATAAAAAAAGCACCCAAAAAGGGTGCTTTTCCTAAACACTCCCTACCAGTTTTATCGACAATCGGTAGTGGTTTAATTAGGACTTTTGTTGGGCAATCATGAGAAATCGATGGGTAGGTATATCGATATAACCAACCGCTTCGATTTTCTGGTGCAGATCAAGCAAGGCATCGGCGTACTTTTCTACGGTAAAGTCGCGAATCTGCCATTCGATAGCCTTCAAGTAGTAAACAATGGCACCTATGTCGTAGAAACGGGAAAAGCTCATTTCCTCTCTTTGCTCCACAATCGTAAGGCCGGCTTCCTCCAGTTCATTCACTGCATAGGCCAGATCCCAGTGCAAGTAATCTGGCGGAATCGGAGCGCCCAGCAATCGATTCAGGTCGAGATTGTCTTGCCCGCCCACTTGCTGGGTAACAAATGTGCCACCTGGCTTCAACAGTCGCTTCATTTCAGATGGCAAATAAGCTTCATGTCGATTGATAATCAAGTCGAGTGACTGATCCTCAAAAGGCAATATTTCTTCCCCATCTACCGGAAATACACGAACACCCAAGGGCTCCAAATTTGCTTTTGCCACCGCTACATTCGGCTCGTAGCCTTCTGTCGCATACGTCTCCAAAGGGAACGGCGCAAGCCTAGAAAACAGTTCTCCACCACCTGTTCCCATTTCCAACATAGAGCGAATCCCAAGCATGTTCTTTTTCACGATATTTACGTAGTTCCAGCGAAGTGGTGCATCCTGCATCCTGCCTGTCGCAGTCAATCTGGCAAAATCCCATCCAGCGAATGGTGCCTCTACTTCCTCTTGAAAGCTTTTGATCCAATCCTTATTTTCCATATTTGCTTCTCCTCTCGTTTATACCAGTCTGTTCACGTCCAAACCAGACGAAGCAGGAGGAGCTCGAGAGCGTTGTTACGTTTGTACAAAATCAAAGGACATGAGAAAAAGCCCCCTTCCCAATATTCTGATAGGCCGAAAAGGAATACCAAAATTGTAATGTATATCCTGTTTATAGATCAAGTGCACTTCTCCGACTTAAGACGGAGTGAAAATACTGCCTCGGTACGTTTGGTACTCAGCCGTTTCTCTATATCATTAGTATCGAACTAGTAAACAGGAGGAACTGATCATGGCTGATTTTGAAGTGCTTGCCGGGATTCATCAAGGATTGTTTCTGGTCCTTCTCATCGTCATGCTGGTCCCGACAATCATGGCAAACCAGCTCGTTTTCCGTCCGACGAAACGGGCTTTCATAAACAGCGCTCGCATCACTTTGTGTTTTTCGTGGTCGGCCCTTTTTGTATTAGCAGGGCATTTGGTGATGACGTGGGTTTTGTTTGAATCCTTTGGTTGGCTTTACATAAAGGATGCGTTGCTTGGCTTTTTACCTTTTATTTTTGTTCCATTGCTCTTTTGCCTTCTCTCTACTTTTCCACGATTGTGGGAGCTGACCGGGAAAGGCGGCAGAGAGTCAAGGCAGTCACAAGTAGATACGGATTATACCCACATTTTGTTACAAGAGAAAAATGTTAGGTCTGCAAAAGCAAACTCGCCGGATCTAGGCGACGCATTAGATGCGGAGTGGCGAGGAGACGCATCTTGCCCCGAATTGCTCGTTCCGCTGCAAGCTAGCCTCTTTGGCTGTCTGATTGCACTCTTCCTTCAAGTATTTTTTCCGGCTGTTACGCTGGAACCATCCATTTTATTTCTCGCTTGGGGCGTATTATTAGCCGGGGTCTCCCTGCTCTGGATTCGACAATCGTGGAAGCATCAATACCACTCCACTGTGGAAAATTGGGTAAAACCACGCCGCCTGCACCGCTTTATCCGTTTTGCCGCGTTTCTCCTGACGACTGCTTTACTCGCGACGATATGGGGAAATCAAGCGATGGTAGCGAGTCGCCTTCCCGAGCATTCACCTATGGGAGGGCAGAATCAGGACGATCACGCTCTCCCCGATTTCGTTTTCCCTGTAAAGGCAAGTGCCCATTCGATGCCTTCCACAGGGAAACTTAAAAATGTTGATGGACCAACAGAACCAAAACAAGAGACCCCTGATCGGGTGTTTTCGCTGAACGCACAGAAAACAACCATTCCTCAAGCATCAGGCAAAACCGTAGAAGCATGGACCCTGAATGGACAATATCCCGGACCTGAGCTGCGCATGAAGCAAGGTGAGCTCGTCGAAATCATCCTTCTGAACAAGGATATTTCCGAAGGGATAGACATCCACTGGCATGGCATGCAGACTCCCGCTAGCTATGATCGCATTGCAATAGGAGAAACATCTGTTTATCGTTTTCGCGCGGAACAAACAGGAACGTATTGGTATCATTCTCATCAGCAAATTCCTGAGCAAATAGTGAATGGGCTGTTCGGCGCCTTTGTGATCGAGCCAGCCGAGGCTACGGCTACAGGCGCACCTATTCGCGACATCGCCATGATTCATCACAAGGACGAAAAGGCAGGCGCGACGTTAAACGGCTCACATACACGAAAAATCGAAACAGTTCCTCCTGGCACAACGGTCCGCCTTCGCTTTATAAACGCCGAAAATGCTCCTGTCACCTATTTGCTGCAAGGAACTCCATTTCAGGTAGTAGAGATTGACGGAACCGAGGTAAACGAACCGAATTTGATTGCCAATCAAGCCTTGCAGCCGGGGGCAGGGGGTCGATACGACATTCAGTTTACGATGCCGAATCGTCCCGTGCTATTTGCTCCCGCTGCAAACCAGCATGACAAAGGGCTGCTCTTAAGTCCAGACGGGTACGAAGATGCTGTGCCCTTCTTAGATGCAGAGCTTTCTGTCTTTGACCCTGCACGTTACGGCAGTCCGATTGCGCTTCCTTTTGATCTCTCTTCCCAATTTGATCGGGAATATCAACTGCTCATTGATGGTCAGTACGGATTTTATGATGGTCAATTCGAGCGTTTGTCGACCGTAAATGGCGACTTGCTTCCTGAGACACGGATGATGATGGAAGAGGGTGATCTCATAAAGCTGACCTTCGTCAACCGCAGCTTCCAGGATCAATCGTTGTATCTGCACGGTCATCACATGCTCATCCTGAGTCGGGACGGCAAAAAGGTTACAGGAAGTCCATGGTGGACGGACACTCTCCAGGTAGCGCCAGGTGAAACCTATGAAGTAGCTTTCCGTGCGAATAATCCTGGTGCATCAATGGAAGAGAGCCTAACGAAAGGTGAAACTGCTTTTGGTATAGCAATCCCACTCGTGTATGAAGAGCATCTTCAAAAAGAAAACAGCAGTCCGTAGCGATTTTCGCCAGGCTGCTGTTTTCTTTTATCTGTTACTGAGACTTTTTCCGGTTCTTGGCCGCCAATAGTCTGTTTAACGTTTCGTCAGGCTGCGTCTGTGTTTGCTTCTCCTGTTTCTTTTTTGCCTGCTCGTTCTTGTCTGTTGCTGGCTTCACCCGATTTCCAGCCGCCCCTACCGAATGAATTAGGGGAGCAGACACGACTTTCTGGTCATCTATCCGCTCTTCGCGTGTCCGTCTTGTTGCAGAGCGCTTCTCGCCGAGGCGAGACAATACTGCCTGTTGTTCAGAATCGGCAGACGTGGATTTGCGCAGTCTCCACAGACTAGATAGCCTTGCCCACCATTGATCCGGCAACTGCAAGCGGCGAACAGCGATATCGATTGGCAGCAGCAAAGCCGCCAACATCAGCAACCACTCACTGATTGACTGTGTGTCCCATTTATCAGGAAGCGTGCCGCCAAAAGCCTCGTCCGGTTTGGTAATCTGATTCCCTCCACCGGCACTTAGCCACTCTTGAAGTTCTTTCTCTCCATCGGCATGTATTCCGTATTCCGGCGAATAAGAAACGGTCAATCCTGTCGTTTGGCTCGCCATGACTCGGCCTTGATTTTTTTGTGAGATCTGAATCATGTAAGTGCCCGGATCAGCCGTCTCGAATGCACCCTCCATGACTCCTGGCGCAACCGGCTTTAGCTTGATGACCTCTCGCTTCATCTCTTGATTGAGAACAACTGCCTCCATCTCTTGAGGCATGCTTCCACTAGCTGGCATCGTAACCCTCACATTGCCTTTTGCACCGTTCACGCTCGTGGTCGTCTTCCAAGTGCCTTCTGTAATTTGCGGGAAAGTCCATGCCACGATTTCGTTCCACAGACGGCTGTTTCCTCCCCAAGCCACCCAGTCCGGTGACCACTTCCCTTCCAGATCACTCGTCCAGGCGACAGAACGCCCCAGACCGTACTGCCAACGGGTGAGAATCGGATCATCGTCAGCACTCATCAAGGATGATTCGGCTGTTTGCTTCGGAGTCGTTGCGATATACGCACGCACCGGAGGCAATGTCTGCTTCAGCGTAGGCCATGCTCCCACTCCTGTATAGCCTGGTACTTGGGGCTTCTCCACAATAAACGTGCGACTGGCTAACGCTGTTTCTTTACTGAAGATTTTCGGGATAGATTCGGCATCGTTGGCAAAGTAATATCTGCCTTTTCCTAACTCGGCAATCATCTCCAGCAGCGATCTATCCGAATCATCCCCCAGCGCCACAGTTGAAACGGTAATATTTTCAGCCGTCATTTGTTGTAGGAGGCCCTCGTAATCATCGCCGATTGCAGACTGCCCATCTGTGAGCAAAATAACATGCTTGCGCTGGGTGTTCATCGCCTTTACACGTTCGTAGCCCAGTTGTAAGGCAGGGAAAATATCAGTCCCGCCATCCGCTTGGATTCTGCTGATCTGCTGTTGGATTTCATCCAGCTTCGTGACAGACTGCGGAGCTACGACATCCCATGGTGTATCGTCAAATGCGATCACCCCGATGTAGTCTTGTGCATTCATCATGGTTGTCGCTCGAATCGCAGCTTCCCTAGCCAGTGCCATCTTATCCGCCCCTCTGGCATGGGAGCTCATACTACCCGACTTGTCGATGACCAACTGAAGTCCGAGCGTAGGGAGCTGTTCCTTCCCTTTTAAATCCATGTGAACAGGTAATGCCTCTTCAATTGGTGTCTGGAACCAGCCACCCATACCGAAGCTATCTTTACCGCCTGTCATGATCAAGCCAGTGCCCAAATCACGTACAGCGGTCCGCATACGTTCCATATCCGCATCAGTCATGCTGGTGGCGGGCACATCTGCCAGTATAATGGAGGCAAATTGCTTGTAGCCCTCAAGCTCCTTTGGCAGCAGTGCGAGATCGCGCAGCTCCACCTTGATATTGCCCGCTTCCAGCGCCTGAATGAGGTTGCTGGCGGCACCTGGATGCCCTTCGGCTACGAGTACGACTGGTGCCCCGGCTACCTGTGTATAGGCTGTAGCCTGATTGTTCGCCGCTACGGTATCTTGTCGCGGCTCGATTTCCACACGATAGCGATGGAAGCCCTGCTGCATCGCTTTTTGCGAAAAAACGAAGCGGTTGTTGCCCTTGCCGATCTGTACTGTTTGCTGGCCCGCCTCGCGATTGCCTTCATACAGGCGTAGGATTGCCTCGGTTGCTATCGTACTCTCCACATCTACGGTGATGCCGTATTCCTCTCCCGCATACAGTCTTTGCGGTACCTGTACAGATGTAAGAACGACCTCATCTCCGCGTGGCTGCTGCAAGGAAACAGCCTCTACAGCGATTCCTCGCTCCCTCGCCAGTCTCGTCTGCCGTGCCGCATCTCCGTTTGTTTCCAGACCATCTGTCAGCAAGACGACTTTTCCTCTGGCATTGGTAGGGATCATGGCAGACGCCAATCGGATTCCTTCTGCCAAATTGGTTGCATTCCGGTTGACATCCACGCCCAAGGGCTGTACCTCTTGGCGGATTGTCAACGGTTGATCGACCGCTGCCTCTGCACCTACGGCAATGACAGCATACTTATCCGCTGCTTGCTTTTGCCCGATCGCTTCGCGCAAAAAGGAGAGAACCCGCGGATCGTCCTTCATGGAAGCGGATCGATCTACAACAAACACAATCGTTTTCGCCTGAACAGGGGTCAGCAGCTGTGTCCCTGCCAACGCCAAAACCAGAAGGAGGAACAAGAGCGAGCGAATGGTTGCAATTGTCGCCTTTCTGCCGATTGGCATTTGCTGTTGATGTCGCCACCAACTGATGATGACGTACGCAACGGGAAGCAATAGCAACAGGAATAGCGGCTGTATAAAGTTAATACCCACGCTGATACACCCTCCATTCCACCAATAACACCAAGAGAGCAAACGCCGCCAACCAATAGGTCAACTCCTTCGTTCCCAGTGCTCCTGTTGTGTCAGTCGCTGTTGCTTCCTCACTCTCCTTTTGTTCATCGGTATTCTTCCGAGCAACGCTCACAGACTTCGGTGTAATATTCGATTCTTCCTCATTCATTTGGACTGTAAAATACGTACTTTTGGTCCCGGTATCTATCCCTTCGTCAAGACGATACAATCCGGTCAGCTCCGGCAACTGCATCGTTTTCGACGTGGCGTCCTCCGTAAGAGACTGCTGATGTCCATTCGGATACGTCAAGGTACGTGTTGTCGCTCCCGGTGAGAGTGGGATCGTCAAGACCTCTCCCGGATGTGCCGTGGGGATTGGGGCTGTTTGACCAGGTGACAGCCAGTTGACGACATTTTGCATGAAAATCGGAAAGGCAGGACGCAGCGGAAAGTCCGATGCATGCAAATCAAATCCGATGATGACCATTCGTCGACCGTCTATAATCCCCGCTCTGACCAGATCGACATCGCCTGCGCGTACCAATGGCTTCATACCAGGCATTTCGTCCAATACGTATCCTTTGGCGACGTGTACATCCCGCCAATCTACGTGCTTGAGCAGCGGGTCATCCGGAGAAACTGGCCTTGGCTGTTGATCCAGTTCTTTTTCTCCAGCAAGCGGCAACCACTCTGTTTTCTTGTTCGGAGCAATCAACAAAATGTTTCCTTTTGGCAACTGGTCTGGCACGACTCCGTCAAAAACCCACAGATCACGCGCAGCCGCGGCAGCATCCGGTGCCTGCTGAATCGTTTCCACCTCAAGACTTCCGACTGTCTGCAATACTTGATGGAGGAAACGGTTCCCCTCTGGTGAGTACAACGCTGCTTTTCCTTTCCCTGTAGCGAATGGCACGCTCCACATGACATTATCTTGGGAAAGTCCGTCCTGCTCCGGTTCGATGACTGCACGATAGACACGAGACATCGCCAGCTTCTGAAACGAAAATGTCTGGGAGTTGCCTGCCCCAACCGCAAAAGAATCGGTATCTAGCAGCTTGTCTTGCTCATCAAAAACAGTGACTTTTCCTTTCGCAGGCATACTGCCATGATTGTCCACCCG
Organism: Brevibacillus sp. MS2.2; assembly: GCF_013284345.1. NCBI lineage: Bacteria > Bacillati > Bacillota > Bacilli > Caryophanales > Paenibacillaceae > Brevibacillus > Brevibacillus sp. MS2.2. Next base: position 25,278 of record NZ_JABSUZ010000047.1, on the reverse strand, counting down.
CAGCAGTCCCTCTACCCCTTTTTCTGTAGGCTGGGTCACAAAAACACCGATTGCAGTATTCTCGCGGGTGCTCCCCATCTGCATGAACTGAAAGCTCCCGGAAAAGGTAGGAACCGGGCCTCCATCCAGCTTGCGTTCCCCGCTTCCGTCCCCCATCCAAACCACTCCACTGCCTGGTTCATTCTCTGCAATGGCTCCTGCCAATGACAAGGCTGCGATTTGATCGGATGTCCCGGAAAAAGGCGCGAGCTTTTCGATGGCTTGCATGAGCGGCTCTTTATCTGCACTCTTGGAAACCAAAACATTCGGTTCACGCCCTGCCTCGATGAGGGTCATCGTCTGGCTGCTTCCCAGCTTCTCTACGAGTGCTTTTGCCTGTGAAATGGCTCGTTCCAGCCGCGTCTCGTTCCCTTCCTTCGCCATCATGCTCCCGGATGTATCCACGACCAAAATCGTATGGTCGGATGTGATTCCCTCAGTGGGCACGGACGGTCGTATCAAAGCCAGCACGAGCAAGCAGGCAGCAAGCAGTTGCAGCAGCAGCAACAGGTTGCGCCGCAGCCTTTCCCACGGTTTCACCGCTTCCCAGTTTTGCATCGTGCGCTGCCACAGAAGTGTACTTGGTATGATGCGATCCTCTACTTTTCGCTTGAGCAGGTAGAGGACGATGATGGCCGGGATAATCAGCGCAAACCACAAGTTGCCCAAACCCATCCACTGCATGTTGTCTCTCTCCTCTCTAGCGAATCATGCCGGCCTGACGAAAGACATGGAAGACAATCGATTCCAGCGATTGTTCCGCCTTTACAGACACGAAGGCGATCCCTCTTCCATAAGCAAACGCGGACAGTTCTTGTTGATAATCTCGCAAGCTCTTGTGGTACTCTTCCATCAAAGGGCTGGTCAGGGATACTTCTTTTGCTTGCCCGGTCTCTGAATCGATCAATCGCAGCTCTCCCGCATACTCGGGTGCAAGCTCTTCTTTGGAAAGCACCTGAACCAGCGTGACCTCTTGTCTGGCCGCCTGCAAATACGCGATGCCTTCCGTATAGCCTGACTCGAACAAAAAGTCCGACAGCACGATGGATGTGCCTGCTTTGCCGCTAACAGCTCCTGGCTGGCGCATTGCCGTCTGAATATCACCTGTTCCCCCTTCTTGCAGGGAAGATAAGAAGCTGAGCAAGCGATGTGCCTGGCTCTTTCCTTGCAGCCCGGTAAGTGCTGCCGTAATACGGCTGTCAAATGCATAGACCGACACATGATCGAGGTGGCACAGGGACAAATAGCCAAGAGCCGCGGCAATTTCGACAGCTCGGGCCATTTTGTTCGGTTGTCCGTAGCTCATCGAACGACTGCAATCGATATACAAGTTCACATGCAGCTCTGTTTCATCCAAGTACTTTTTCAAAAACAGCTTGCCTGAGCGGGCATACGCATTCCAATCGAGCTGCCGCAAATCATCTCCGGGAACATACGCCCGAAAGTCTGCGAACTCCATGGAGCTGCCCAGCTGTCTCGCCCTTCGCTTTCCTGCCTGGCTGCCGCTGACCGCTTTGCGGCTAGCCATCTGCATCCGCTCCAGTCTGGCGAGCCATGACGGATCAAGCAGGTTTTGATTCATACCTTCTGCGTCCCCAGTTCGTCCAAAATATCCATGATGACGCGGTCAGGCCGGATGCCGTTCGCCTCTCCTTCAAAATTGAGGAACATGCGGTGGCGCAACGCTGGCAGAGCAACTGCTGTCACGTCCTCGTACGCCAGATTGTATCGGCCAGCCAATAACGCACGTACCTTTGCCAAGGAGACAATCGCCTGCACGCCACGCGGACCTGCGCCGTTGCGCACATATTTGTTCACCGAAGCAATTGCCTGTTCCCCCGGATGCGTCGCTAAAAGCAGCTTCACGGCGTAATCCAGTACCGCATCAGCTACCAGCACTTCACGCGCTGCCTGCTGAATCTCAGCAATTTGCTCGGCAGAAGCCACTTTTTCCACGGTGATCACCTGACTTGTGGTCGTTTGCCGCACGATCATTTTCAGTTCTTCTTCCGTCGGATACGGCACGTCGATCTTCAATAAAAAGCGGTCCATTTGCGCTTCTGGTAACGGGTATGTCCCTTCCTGCTCCAGCGGGTTCTGTGTCGCGAGAACGAAGAACGGCTCTGGCAGCGGACGAGTCACTCCCCCGGCTGAAACGGTTCGCTCCTGCATGGCCTCCAACAGGGCGCTTTGCGTCTTTGGTGTAGCCCGGTTGATTTCGTCAGCCAGAACGACATGAGCGAAGATTGGCCCATGTTGGAATTGGAAGGACTGCTGTCCCTTCTCGTCAACCAACAGGATGTTCGTTCCGGTAATGTCTGTTGGCATCAGGTCCGGTGTGAACTGAATCCGCTGAAATGACAGCTCGAAGGCTTGGGACAGTGTCCGAACAAGCAGCGTTTTTCCCAATCCGGGTACACCTTCCAAAAGCGCATGTCCACCTGCAAATACGGCCCACAGAAGTTGCTCGACCACCTCTTTTTGTCCTACCAATACCTTTCCGATTTCCTGCCTGACAAGCTCTACTCGCTGCAAGCAATCCTCTAGCGTTTGCTGCGCCATCGCCGTGTCTCCTTCCTGTTGTTGAATGATCTAAGGCTCTATTTTGCTGAAATAATCCTTCACGATCTCTTGATAATCGCCGGGAATACTGCCCTTTTCCATACTCTCACGGGCAAATTGCTCATACTGGCCGTACACTTCCTCGTAAGGTAGCGTGCCACCTGAGGAGACTTGTGTGTTTCCACTTTGCTGCGACTGGGAAGGTCCTGACCCGAGTGGGCCTCCGACTGTATCAACAGGTCCGTTTTCTCCACCTATGCGATTTGCCGGGACGGTAACGAGCTCGTGTTTGCCTTTTCCCAACCCAGCCCCGCCACCTTGACCGCTTCCTTGGCCGCCAGAGCCATTTCCGTTGCCGTTGCCGTTGCCATTACCGTTGCCGTTGCCGTTGCCATTCCCTTGCCCCGAGCCATTATTTCCATTTCCAGGCTGGTTTGCCGGGTTCGCCCCTTGATTTGGGGTGGTACCTGTTCCCGGTGTTGCCGCAGTTGGCTGATTCCCCGGTGACCCTGATGCTGGAGTCGCCTGTCCTGTTGCTGCTGTTCCTGTCACAGCTCCACTCGCTCCAGCATTTCCTGCTTGTGCCCCTACACTGGCAAGCGTCATTTGCGACTGATTGAGCGAAGCAGCGGCATGTATAGCTGCGAGCATGGCTTGCTGAGATTGTTGGATGCCTGTCATCGCTTGCATCAAGCTGTTCTCAAGCGCAGTCATCGCTTGAGGCACTTGTCCTTGGGCTGTTTGCTGGGCTGCCTCCGCCAGTTGTTTGGCGATATCCTCCAGCTCCTTCGAGTCGACAGACTCTGCCTCTTTTTTCAATTGCTCTGCTGCACTTGCGACTTCGCGGGCGATCTCTTCCCGCTCTTTTTGCGGCATGCTTTCCATGGCTTTTGCCATTTGTGCAAGGGCCTCGGTCATCGCTTGTCGATCTTTCGCTCCCATCGCGCCAGCCACAGCCTTTGTCCCTTCTTGATTACCCAAGCTGCGCTGGAGTGCTTGCAGCGCTTTTTCTTTGTGCTGCTCTGCATCTCTGACCTTCTCCAATTGTTTTTCCGCAGCGCGTAATGCATTTTGACGTTCTGCCGGGTCGTCTGCTTTCGCCAGAGCCTTTTTTGCCTGCTCCAGCATTTCCTCCAGCTGCTTTTTCTGCGCGTCGGTTAAGCCTGTATTCTTTTTCACGTCTTGCTTGATTGCCTCTACTTCTTCCTCGACCTGCGCGATTGCTTTCTTTTCCTCTGCCATCTGAGCCAGTCGCACGTCTTGAGGATTCGGCCAAAGAAACAGCACCAGGCACACCAATAGCAAGCTGCTTGTGACATATACCTTTCTTTGGACCAGCGACCAGATGCGGACGCTCTCAACGATATGCGGCAAATTTTTTCGCAGATGATGCAGGGCGTCTTCCCTCTGCATACCCGCTACCATCGACTGATTCTCTTGATTCTCCCATGCCGTGACGACTCGCTGAGCCAAACCATTGCCATCTGCCACTAGTGCACATTGGACCCAGGTAGGACGCATCCAAAACGCACGCACCAGACCCGTGATGACAACAAGTACTGGCAGCGCAACCGCGATCCATTGGTAAAACGGAATCGGCCAGATGCGGGCAAGGAGGAGGAGCGCCAAACTCGCCCCCATTCCCCACAAACCATAGACCGTTAGCTGCTGTATCCATAAACGCAAGCCAAGTTGCTTTCGAATGGGGGCAAGCAGTGACTTCAGCTCGTCGTTCGATTTAGCGGTAAACATGGCTTATTTCTCCTCTTTTACTTTGCGAAATCTCGGTTTCACTGGCTGAATGAGATAGATGGAAAGTAAAAGGCAGAACAGTGTAATGATCCCGAAAAACAGGCTGTAAACCGCATACGGGTCCACATTCCCAATCCTGATCTGCGGCCCTTCTTCAAAAATATTTAACATCGCAAACAATGGATTGAAATTATGCAGGAGATCAGGCCAGTCTGGCATAGTCGCGGATGATATACCACCCGACCTGCGCTGGTACCGAATGAACTCTTTGATAATTTCCGCCAGTATGCTCGATCCAATCGCATATCCGAACACCACGGCATAAGTGACAACCGTAGCGATACCTGTCCGTTTGATCAGCGTGGACATGAGCACACCGATGCTGCCGATTCCAAACATCGTAATGACGTAAAAACCAAACACCTTGATCACTTGTGCAGGTGAAATTCCTCCATACAAAAAGACGATGGCATAGAGCGGGATGGTCGCTATAACCAGGAAGGTCATGAAGCTGAGCGACGCCAGCCATTTGCCTAAAATCAATCGTGTGGCGCTGACATTCGTGGTCAACAGCACACTCAACGTCTGGCGTTCGCGCTCACCGGAAATCACACCTGCCGTCAGTCCTGGCACGACGAAGCAGATCATCCCGAGCTGAAACACTGACAGCATCATGAACAACTCGCGTGTATCATTCGGGTTGTAATAGCTGCCGCCGTTTGTCATAAAGAAAATCAGCGTAAGCGTCATTGCGCCCAAAACAAGCAAATATAACAGGATGATCCACGGTGACCGATTGGTCCGCATTCTCATTTTCCATTCGTTGAACAAGACAGGGTTGCGAAATCGTCTCAAGTCGCTCATGAGCCCACCCCTTTCGTAATTTCCAGGAAGATTTCTTCCAAATCACCAACTGCCTCATTAAACGCGGCCACAGGATAGCCTGACACCGCAAGCTCCCGCAGCAGCTCAACCTGTTCTTCGTCATTGCCTGAAAAGCCCGCAACGACCCAGTTCCCTTCGCGTGTCACCCTGGTAATAACGGGCATCTCACGCAAGCGCGTCATTGCTTCATCAACCCGATCCAACAGGCGGATGCGCAATACCCGCTGTTCTTGCATTTTCGAGTAAATCTCATCGACTCGTCCAAAGGCAACCAGATTGCCTTCCTCCACAATCCCGATGACATCGCACATCTCCGCTAGCTCAGGCAATATGTGCGAGCTAATGATAATCGTCTTGCCCATGTCTCGCAGTTCCTTCAAAATCTCCCGCAGCTCGATACGTGCCCGCGGGTCCAAACCAGAAGCCGGTTCGTCCAAAATGAGCACTTCCGGATTGTGAACCAGCGAGCGAGCCAGTCCGAGGCGCTGCTTCATCCCCCGCGACAACGAGTCGACGTAGGCATCCCGCTTGTGCGTGAGATTGACCAGCTCCAATAACTGCGGAATGATTTGTTTTCGCTCTGCTGCCGGAATATCGTAGTTCGCGCCGTAAAAATCGAGATACTCTTCTGCTGTCAAATTGTCGTACACACCAAAAAAGTCAGGCATGTAGCCGATCAGCTTGCGTACTTCCTTTGGATGCCTGGTCACTTCATAGCCGCCTACGTATGCTTTCCCACTGGTCGGCTCCAATAAAGTCGCCAAAATGGACATCGTCGTCGATTTTCCTGCCCCGTTCGGACCAACGAAACCAAAAACGGTACCCTTGTCAATTTCGAGCGAAAGTCCTTTTAACGCTTCCATTTTGCCGTAGCGCTTGCGCAAATTTTGGATCTGGATCATTTCTTGCTCACCTTCCCTTCCACACTGACACTTGGAACCCCAATGTGGCGTTCATCCTCAAACTGGTGGGCAAATTTGATGCGGACAGTGCCGTCGCCCGAAACATAAGTAGTGGTCTTGTCGCTTGTCATCACGTTGTTCATGAATGCTTTTTCAAATGGTTCGAAAGCTTTTGTCTTCCAGTTGTAAACCTCTTTTTCAAATGTCGTATTGTCCTCTGACCAGGTGTACAGATACAAATTGCTGATGGCAAGCTCCTGTCCTTCCTGATTCAGATTGATGTCAAAGGTAATATCCCCCGCAGGAAGTCTAAAGCCATCGCCGAAGTCATCAACCGGAACAGAGCTGCCTGACATCGTCACATCAAACGATCCCGTCGGATAATAAATGTGTCCGTCCTTGGATGGATTCACTTGCAGCGTCGAAGTGACCATAGCAATGCTGCTGTTCTCCGTATTTTCGTTTGGTACGACAGCCTCAACAACTTGCTCATCGGTCCAGCCCACGAGTTTTACCACTTCTGACGGACCACTACGTTTGTCCATCATGTCCAGCATTTCCACGATGAGTTGCTCACGTGTTTCTCTTCCATAGCCATTCGATTGCATATGCTGCGGCAGTGCATGCCCCGTATTCATCCGATGTTGGTTCCGTCTTGCTTGTTGTTGAGGGGCAAACGGCAAGTTCACTTCGATACTGCTGCCAGCCGCCAACTGTGGAAACTCTTGTACCTGCATACCGGTCGAGATCGTCACATCTCGCAGCGAGTACTTCGTATTGTTTGTCACAGTTCCTTTCAGTGCGCCGTTCTCATAGGACAGATTTGATTCTATCTTCCCTACTTCCGATAAGGATTGCTCCGTCGCAACCTTGCGCATCGACCAGAATTCTACATCTCGGAAATCAATATGGGTCTGATCTGGCTGTATGGAAATCCACGTTTTCGGAACTTGATCGATATAATTGCTTTCAATGATGGGTTCGGTCATACCCTCTCCCTTTAAAGTCAAACGATAGTCGTCATTTCTCGGTACGAATAATGCGGATACACTTATCGCATTCGCCTGTCCATTGTTTTGCAGCTCAACATAACCTACCTGGTGCAGCTTTACACCCACACCGCGTTGGATGGCACCAATCGAGAAGATTCCGATTCCCGCCAGCACCGAAAGGGCAGGGACGATGACCCACATGTAGCTTTGCTTGCGTCCTCTCCGCAAAATATAGAAAAGAACTGGGCCTACAACCAGGGCATAAATTCCGAAAAATACTGCGAACCAGCCAACCTCCGGAATTTTTAAGGATGGGACTCGATCAGCAGCATCCCGAAGCGGCCATACGTTGTCGATCATGCTCATATTGGAAGCGTTGAGGGATGAACCGAAAGCCTTTACTAATGTATCTGCCCAAAAGCGGCTGTTTCCTGCCCAGCTCGCTACTGGTTCTGCGGCCAAATCATAGGCGACGTACAATACTTTTCCAGCTCCCACGGTATGTACGGCCATCAACGGAATATTTCCTTCGCTGTACAGAACTTTTCCCGCCTTCAATGTCCCATTGCTTACAGTAAAGGGGGATGTCAGTGCAATCGGATTGGTCTTATCCACTTTTAAACTGGAGAGTGTCTGTACGCTCGTCACTCCTGTCACTTCTACTGGTGACAAGTCACCCAAAACGCCTCCGGATTTCTTGTACTGTGCTCCCCCGGCTAAAATCAGCATCCCGCCAGATTTCGTCCAATCCCGAATCGCTTTGATCTGCTGTTCATTCAATGAATCCAGAGCAAAATTGTTGATGACGAGCATATTAATCATCTGGAGCTGTGTACCTGTCACTGGCATATTTTCTGCCTTCATCGTCAAAAGCTGGACAGGGTTATGAATAGAGCCTTTCGGCAGTACACCAAGGAAGTTAGCTGTGTCGGGGTTTTCTGCCAACACACCGATCATCAGCGTATCTTCGCTGTATGAATTGCCTGTTACCGGCGTTTGCGCGATCATCTTGTTATTTTGCATCAAGGCCACAAAAGAACTGCCACGCAACTCTGATCCAGGAACGAGAACCGTTACCTGCTTGGTCACTCCGCTTGCAATCGAGACCGGCTGATAATTGGCAACTGCGAAGCGTCTGTCCCCCCGTTCGTCAGTGGCGACAAACAGTTCCCCTTCGATATCTGCCCCTCCATTTTTCACCGTGACGACAACGGGAACCATTCCCGTTTGCCTGTACTTTCCTTCAATTCCAACTGTTACTCCCAGCTGAATGTTTCCCTCTGCCAAGGCTGTCCCCGTTAATCCTAAAGGAACACCTGCTACCATCAGGAGGAACGCACAGAAGGCCAGGAGCCATCGCTTGCACTGCGCTGTTTTCATTCGTTCAAAACCTCCACGGACCATTCTTTTTTCTTCCTATCTTTTCATCTCATACAGTTATTGACGTTATTTCCAGACAAATAGCTACAATTTTTTTCAAAATGAAGTCGATTGATCGACAAGTGCAAAAGGATTTTAGACATCTGTTGGAAAATTATTCTCCTAACATAGCAGGCATGAACAAGAAAGAGTGGTGAAATGTAAATGTCTACGTTTTCTTGGAATTTGCGTGATGACTTGCATGAATTTGATCTCGGAGAATCACAGGCAAGCCCAGACGTATGGGCAAACCGCGAAGCCCTTTACTTGGAGGGGATGGGAGCTCCTGTTTTCCTTCGTCAGGCTGTCCCCTATCCCTGCTTTCGACTGCAAGCGGAAGTCGCCATACCAAAACAAGTAGGCTTTGTCGGGCTCGTTTTTGGTGCGCGAGATGTGCATAATTACGAGCTGGTGTACCTCGCTCCGGAAGAAATTCAGTATGATCCGATCATGAATGGGTCCATGACGTGGCAAATTTATAACGGCCCTGGGTATCAAAAGCCGTTGTCTTACACAATTGGGGAATGGAAGACGCTTGCTGTGGAGGTTCAAGCAAACCAGGCTGTCGTGTATTTGGGAGAAGACCCTGCGCCTCAGTTGTTCATTTCCCATCTACAGCATGGAACTTCACTTGATAAAATCGGCTTCTGGAACTACTTGCCCGCATACATTCGCAATCTATCGGTGACAGAAATCACGCCGACCGATGCCTTGCATACCAAGACAGATCGGCAACAGCTCACAGCGGAGGGTTATCTTACGGAATGGCTCATTTCAAAGCCGTACATCGCTAGTGAACAGTCTGTTGTCTTGACAGATTGGACAAATGCAGTCGTCGAAGAAAATGGGACACTCAATTTCAATCGGCTCTTCCCAGCGAAGCCCGGGATGACTGTTCAAGCCACAAGCACGCTTACAGTACCTCATGAGACAGTGACTCAACTCCATTTTGGATTCAGCGATCATTTGCGGCTTTGGGTCAATGAAGAGGAAGTACATCAAGGCGTGTGGAGATGGAATCCACCAGTGAGTGACGGACGAATTCGAAGCAAGTACGCCCAAGTATCTGTTCGCCTCCACGCAGGGGTAAACACGGTTCGGGCAGAGATCATGAATCAAGAGCAATTTGGCTGGGGAATTTGTGTGAAGGCAAGACAGAATGAAAAATAGAAAAAACGTCAGGATCATGCTCTGACGTTTTTTCGTAATCCTTCTATGACATGCCATACCCTACATCCTGAAGTCTCGCCGTATCAAACATATCGGCTATCGCCTGATGCACATGAGGCGGATACTCCGCCAGTCGATGACACAAGTACAAGTACCACTCTGTCCCATATGTGAGGTACAAGCGCACTGGAACCCCTTTTTCTCGCAAAACATGAGCCAGCTCAGGGCGAACCCCGTATAACAGCTCGACCTCTACATTCGGTCGATGCAAATAGTCTCGACCGTCTAGCTCGTCTACAATCGCTTGGTCGTGCGTGGCGAGTGAGCATTCACGCCCAGCTCGTACACACATATCAGCCAGCTCCAGGTATCGTTCGTTCAACTCCACTGAACGCCCCAATGCGATTTCCTGAGGTTCCTTGAATGCGCCTTTAACCAAACGTATTTTCCCAGGGAGTCCGAGCACCCGTTTCACATCATCCAGCGAGCGGTGCAAATGTGCTTGAATCGTAATGCCCACATTTTCGTGTCGCTGTGCCAAGCGCTCATACATGCTAATGATCGCCTCTGTTTTCGCCGATTCCTCCATGCTGATCATCAAATAGTGGCCGCTATGTCTCGCCCGCTCTGCCAACTCTTCTACGTGGGCAAACGCCAGCTCTTTATCCAGTAACAAGCCGAGATGGGACAGATCAAAGGAGATTCCAACTGGTGTATGTAGTTGGGAGCAATCCGCAGTTAGCGCAAGAAACTCCCGCTGCGCTTCATGTACAATCTGCGAATCCAGCGTATTTTCACCAATGTGTTCAATTGATAGACGGTAGCCCAATTTTTCCAGGCGTTGGGCTATTTTTATTGCATCCGCACGCGTTTCGCCTGTCACATAACGTTTCGCAGCAGTCAAAAGCAACGGATATAGCAAGGGCGATGTTTTGACGGCTTCCTTGATTCGTTCATCACGGGCGATTGTACGCAAAATGTCTGCGGTTCTTCTCTCTTCTGGCGTCATCCTTCTCTCTCCTTTGGCAGTGGCATATCTCTTCTCTTCTATCACCCTACCATGGTACGCTTGTATGGATTAGGTCCAGTTTCCCACAATTTCGAGAGGACCAGTTGCGTAAGGAGGCTCACACAGCTTGCTCTGGATAACCATTGACCGAGAGAAACCGATTCCGTTAATCAGACAAATTTATTCTGAATTGCGCACAAAGATTTTGAGCGGAGAACTTGCAGCCGGCTTCAAGCTTCCATCTACCCGAAAAGTAGCAAGCGAACTGCACCTCTCTCGCAATGTGGTACTAGAGGCATACGAGCAGCTACTAGCCGAGGGCTACATCGAGAGCAAACGTGGCTCCGGGTATTTCATTGCCTCGGGCATTTATTTGGAACAGCACGCCCGGATGACAGAGGCTGGGGCTGGGTTGCCGAAAGTGGACCAGCATTTCAACGAAGACGAGAGCAAGCTAATCGATTTTCGTTCTGGTGTTCCTGCTCTGGAGCGTTTTCCTCGCAACCTCTGGGGCAAAACTGTCCAGCGTGTCTGTCAAGAAGCACCGCTATCAGTCTTTGGCTATAATCGTCCCGAGGGACGTACGGAGCTGCGCACGATTTTATGTCGCTATTTGTATCGAACACGTGGCGTGCAATGTGACCCCGAGCAAATCATTATGACATCCGGGGCTACTCAGGCGCTCACCCTGATTGCCAATGTGCTTCTGCGTCCTGATAGTCACGTAGTCATCGAGGACCCGATCACGCACGATATCCAAAGTATTTTCACCAGGACAGGCGCTCGTTTACTGCCTGTTCCGACAGATACCTACGGGATGGATATGGAACAGCTACCGTCATTGTCTGCCCATCGCCCCCGCTTCGTATTTGTCACGCCTTCCCATCAGTTCCCGCTAGGCGGCACCATGCCCATCCAGCGAAGACTTCAACTCATTCGTTATGCACGGGAAGCTGACTGCTACATTGTCGAGGATGATTACGACAGCGAGTTTCGTTACGAAACTGCTCCTATCAGCTCCATTCAGGGACTTGCCTCGGAGCGTGTTATCTACATCGGTTCCTTTAGCAAAATCCTTTCTCCCGGACTGCGTCAGGGATACCTCGTCCTGCCAAAAGCATTGGTAGCCTCCTACCAGCAGGCAAAATGGCTATCCGATTTGCACGCCCCTTCGATTGATCAGCTTGCCCTCGGGGTTTTTATCGAGGAGGGGCATCTAGAGAAATACGTGAATCGCGTAAAAAAGCTGTACAAAAAACGCCGTCAATGCTTGATTGATGCTCTTCAACTGGCTTTTGGTGATGGCATTCGCATTTGGGGGGAGGCCGCTGGACTGCACATCGTAGCTGCTTTTCCCATGGTTCACTTCACACCTGACGTCCTGGCTGCGCTGGAGCAAGCCGGAGTGCGTGTCTACCCGGTCGAGGAGCACGCCATTGTCAAAGGCAATCATACAGATAAAATCATTCTCGGATACGGCAATATCAATGAGGCACAGATCGAAGAAGGGGTCGAGAGGATTAGGGCTGTTTTAACGAGAATGCTTGCAGATTCTCCATGATTTCCACCCTCTTTCCTTCTCAATTCCCCAAAAGAAGAGCCAAATCTCTCGAATCCATCTCAAGTTTTGGCTCTCGTTCTCCTATTTATCTGTTAGCGAAAGCGTCCGCAGCAGCCAGGGGGGCACCAACGACAGTGATCCGGGCATCTCCGTCTGTGGTCAAACTCCCAACTCCGGTAAGGTCTCTGCCATTCTCCTCCACGATCCCATCCTGGTGGCCGTTCCCGATCTCTTTGCCAAGGGTAATAAGAAGAATGTCCTTCCCGCGAAGAGTACGAGGATTGCCATTGAGAGCTTTGATAATTCACGCAACCGCCTTCTTTCCTCTTATTTTTGCTGACTATATGTGTATATGCACGGTGACGTTCATCCGCATAGACTACTGACCGTTATACAAAGAAAAGGGTATCTACCTACCTCCTCTATCATCGTCATCTACCTATTTTCTTATAGGACAAACACCAAAAAACCGGTATTCCTACGAACAGGAATGACCGGCTTTTGACTACCCTGATATGCTCTTAAGATTTCGTCCACAGCTCTCTGCGAGAAGTGGTTACAGATGTCGCACCAGCAAGAATAGCGCGATCGACATCTTCCATTGTGCGAATAAATCCTCCAGCGATAACCGGAATCTTGGTTCGTACAGTGATTTCTTCGATCAGATGGGGAATGATTCCTGGCAAAACCTCGACGTAATCCGGCTTGGTTCTCTCCAGCTGAGTAAGGCTGCTATCTAATGCCATCGTATCAATGAGAAAAAGTCGTTGGATAGAAATGAGTCCTTTTTTCTTGGCGGCAAGAACGGCACTGTTCCGTGTGGTGATGATTCCTTCAGGCTGTGCTTCTTGCGCAAGAAACTCCATCGCATATTCATCAGACTTCAAGCCGTCTATGAGATCAGCATGGATCAGCAGTTTTTTCCCGAACGCTCTGGCCCGTTTTCCCAGCGGCTTTACTTGTGCTACATGAGCATTCAGCAAAATAATGCGCTCGTAGCAGCTTTCCATGAGTTCATCAAATTCTTTTAATGTCCGGGCTGCTGGAAGTATGACTTGATTGATCTGGTTTGCCAATCACGAATCACCCCTATTGAAATGTTTTCGCAAGATGATATTCCTCTTCAAACGCTTTTATTTCATGTTCTTTCCTCTCATCCGACCATTGCAGCTCATGAGCGAGCTCTTCTCCCACCAATCGATACACAGGCTCCAGTGTATCCCTCTCGAAGAATAGTCTGCCACTGCGACGAATCAGAAAATCGCTCATGGTCATGACCATTTCTTCCTTTACAGCGTAGCGCAGTTCTGCTTTCAGCAGTGCTTCGATCGGAGACACATTTTGAGCATTTTGTGTCAAAAGCTCCTGGCACATCGTTACGATTTGCTCACTGTTGCTGCCATATTTCCCGACCAGGACGCGGATTTGTTCCTCGGTGATTCCCCATTGGCGAAGTCGCTCTGCCTGTGCTTTCACAAATACAGGAATCTTGGCTGCGGAGTCAAATTTTCCGCCAGCGAGGACGATTTTGTCTGTCCGACAAGCTTCAAATGCTCTGCCTTCTTCTTCGGTCAACTGCTTGACCACCACATCCACAATGCGCTCGGCCATTTTGCGGAAGCCCGTCAATTTTCCACCTGCGATCGTAATCAACCCGCTTTTGGAGTAAAAAATCTCGTCCTTGCGTGACAATTCGGATGGGGATTTGCCATCTTCATGGATTAGTGGTCTGAGTCCTGCCCAACTGGAGCTGACATCCTGTTCCGTCAGCTTCACAGAAGGGAACATCTCGTTCGCGGCATTCAGTACATACTGCATGTCTTCTCTCGTCACCGTTGGCCGCTCCAGCACACCTTTGTAATTCGTGTCAGTGGTACCAATATACGTACTGTTATTGCGCGGAATGGCAAACAGCATGCGCCCATCGGATACATCGAAATAAACGGCCTGCTTCAACGGCAGTCTGTTATATGGTACGACCAGATGGACACCTTTTGTCAGGTGGAGGCGCTTGCCGTACAGGGAGTGGTCTTTTTCTCGAAGCTGATCTACCCAAGGACCTGCTGCGTTGACGATTTTTTTGGCATGGAGGGAGTACTCCGTACCTGTAAGCAAATCCTTCGCGCGAATCCCGATGACTTTGCCGTTTTCATAAATAAAGCCAATGGCTTCCGTATAGTTCACGCAGAGCGCTCCGTGCGAGCTTGCTGTTTTCATGACCTCAACTGTAAGCCTAGCATCATCTGTCCGATATTCGAAATAGAGTCCGCCACCCTTGAGAATATCGCGGCGCAACAGTGGTTCTGCCTCCACGGTTTTCTGTTTGTTCAGCATGATGCGTCGTTCTTTTCTCTCGACTCCAGCGAGCACATCGTATACATACAACCCAATAGAGGTTGCCAGCTTGCCATAGGTACCATTTTTCACGATAGGCAAAATCATTTTTTCCGGGATGACGATATGTGGCGCATTGCGATACAAAATAGCTCGCTCTCGGCCTACTTCCCGCACCAGTTGCACATCGCCCTGCTTCAAATAGCGCAATCCTCCATGAACGAGCTTGGTAGAGCGACTGCTTGTGCCCGCAGCGAAGTCCTGTTTTTCCACCAGCCCAACGCTCAGACCTCTCGCGGCTGCGTCGAGGGCAATCCCCGCTCCCGTCACCCCACCGCCAATCACCAAAAGATCGAGTTGTTTGCTTGCCATTTTATCCAGACAAGCCTGGCGTTGACTTGATGATAGTGCATGTTGATCGTTCATCGTTCTTCTCATCCTCTCTAAAAGAAAAAGACAGCCAATATCCAAAAGAAGCAATGCAATGTCATTGCTCTTCTGATACTGGCTGTCTCCGTAGTCTCCACAGCATGATTAACTTATCTTTAACTTTAGACCTCTTTTACACAAAAATCAATGCCTAATCTTGTAACCCATCGTTGCCGTAACAGCTTGCTTCCAACCTGCGTACAGCCCCTGGCGCACTTCCTCCGCCATATCTGGTGAGAAGGAGCGCTCCACCACTTTATTATTCACAATATCTTCCTTGCTACCCCAATACCCGACGGCAAGCCCTGCCAGGTAAGCTGCTCCCAGCGCGGTCGTTTCATTGACACGCGGACGCTCAACCTCTGTATTCAGGATGTCGGACTGGAACTGCATCAAAAAGTTATTCGCCACGGCTCCACCGTCTACTGCCAGCTTTTGTAGCCGGATGCCGGAATCAGCCTCCATCGCTTCAAGCACATCCCGTGTCTGATAAGCCAGAGACTCCAACGCTGCCCGAATCAAATGATCTTCCGTCGTTCCACGGGTCAAGCCAAAGATCGCGCCTCTTGCTTCCATATCCCAATACGGTGCTCCCAGTCCGACAAAGGCTGGAACCATATAAACACCATCTGTCGTGTCAACAGCGAGTGCGTGCTTCTCCGAATCCGATGATTTTTCGATCAGCTTGAGTCCGTCACGCAGCCATTGAATCGCCGCACCAGCCACAAAAATACTGCCTTCCAGGGCGTACTCTACCTTGCCATCCACCCCCCAGGCAATGGTTGTCAACAACCCGTTTTTGGATGCAACTGCCTTTTCTCCTGTATTCATCAGCATGAAGCAACCTGTTCCGTAAGTGTTTTTGGCCTGCCCTTCCGCAAAGCACGCCTGCCCAAACAAAGCAGCCTGCTGGTCTCCGGCAATCCCGGCAATCGGAATCTGGAATTCGAAGAGCTTCTCGTCAGTGTAGCCATACAATTCGCTGGAAGGACGGACAACTGGCAGCATGGCTTTCGGAATTTGCAGCATGTTCAACAGCTCGTCGTCCCACTCCAGGGAATGAATATTGAACATCAACGTGCGCGAAGCGTTGGAATAGTCGGTCACATGCACAAGGCCATTAGTCAGCTTCCAAATCAGCCACGTATCAATGGTTCCAAACAAGAGGTCGCCTTTCTCGGCTCTCTCCCGTGCTCCCTCCACATGATCGAGCAGCCATTTTACCTTTGTCCCGGAAAAGTAGGCGTCAATCAACAATCCTGTCTTTTCACGAACGGTTTGCTCATAGCCTTGCTCTTTCAACTGGTTGCAAATATCGATGGACTGTCTGCTTTGCCATACAATCGCATTGTGAATCGGCTTGCCCGTGTGCTTATCCCATACCACCGTGGTTTCCCGCTGGTTGGTAATCCCGATCCCTGCGATTTCTTCCGGTTTCACATGATTTTCCAGTAAAACCGCTTTCAAAACCTCTAGCTGCGATTCCCAGATTTCCTCGGCATTATGCTCCACCCAACCCGGCTTCGGATAGATTTGTGTGAATTCCTTCTGGGCAACACCGATAATGGCACCGGATTTATCGAATAAGATAGCGCGAGAGCTCGTCGTTCCCTGATCGAGGGAAAGCATGTATTTATTTTCCATGATAACTGTTCCTCCTTCACTCATATGGAATCGCCTTCATTCTTACCTTTATGTCTAGGAACGCGCACTTTCGGATGCGATTCGCTCCTTGCTGTCGATTGATTTTTTGGTTGTCATTCCGACCACGATGGCAATCACCATGAAAGCCGCTAATGCTATTACACCTGTCAGCGAATGATCTGTAAACGTCCATTTGTAAAAAAACGCTCCACTTACTGCTCCAATGATAGGTCCAACAACAGGAATCCATGCATAGTGCCAGTTGGACTTTCCTTTGCCGTGGATGGGCAAGAGAGCATGAGCGAGACGAGGTCCCAGGTCACGGGCTGGATTGATCGCATAACCAGTAGTACCACCAAGAGACAAACCGATTGCGACAATCAGAAAGCCGACGATAAACGGATTCAGTCCTTCTGCAAATTTATTCGCTCCGATCGCCAGTAGACCGAGCACCAAGAAAAACGTACCTAAAATTTCGCTAAACAGATTCGCGACTGTATTAGGAATCGCTGGACCTGTTGCAAATACGCCTAATTTGGCTCCTGCATCATTCGTCTCACGCCAATGCGGGTAATAAAAGATCCAGACGAACGTCGCTCCCATAAACGCCCCAATCAGTTGAGCCGCTACGTAACCCGGCACATGCTCCCACGGAAATTGACCGATGCTTGCCAGTGCAATCGTAAGTGCCGGATTCAAATGCGCTCCACTAATGCTTCCTACTGCATACGCTCCGCACGCAACTGCCAGCCCCCAGCCCAGCGTAATCACAATCCAGCCGCCGTTTTGGGAATACGCCTTTTTCAAGTTCTGTCCGGCGCAAACACCTGCCCCCAAAATGATCAAGATCATCGTCCCGATCAATTCCCCTACATAAATAGACATGCCCCCATCCTCCCCCTTTTTGGAAAAAACGTAAACCCATTACGGTAAAGCGCTTACAATACGCTAACTCCTTTGTGGTTTGTTTGGAGAGAAAATAAAAAAGCTAATACTCGCTAAACAAGAGCCAATGCCCTCATTTTGCAAATATTAGCTGATCTCCCAATCTCCACAGCACTATTAACTTAAGACCTACTATATAGCCACTGCTCAAAATTTGTCAAGAATCCCTTTCCTTCACTTTTGCCAGTTCTCGCATCAAGCCCGGCAAAAAGAATAACGGATATATCAGCAGGTACAGGTTCGGAATCCACCAGGACCAATCGAAATCTGTTTTGAACGCCCAAAAAGCGATTGCCTGCAAACCCGAGCAGGATGTCAAAACAAGCGACAGCATGGCAAGCGGCTTCCAGATGTTGCGCCCTCTGCGATAGGCGTACAGACTGGCAAAGCCCGTGATGGAAATAAAAATATCCAAAGGAAAAAAGGACAGGTTCCATGCGAGCAAGTTGGGGTCGTAGTAATCCTGATACAGGTATTCCACAGGGAGGAGCTCCAAAAAGGTAATGAGCCAGTATACGATAAAAGCCACATCGGTGACCCAGAAGAACACTAGCATTGCCCTTACATTTTTCTCACTCATTTCGCCTCAGCTACTCCTGTATCTTTCGAAGATTGTGCGTGAGAGGAGTCTCCCAGATTCAGCAGCACACAACCCACGATGATCAGTCCGACAGCAATTACTTTTTTGACAGTGAAGGCATCCTTGAAGATCACCACACCAATGACCGCGATGATCGCTGTGCCAAGACCCGACCAGATGGCATAAGCAGTCCCGACCTCCATTTCCTTGAGCGCCAAGCTCAGCGACGAGAAGCACAAAATATAAAAGATAAACATCATCACACTGGGGACAGGCTTGCTCAGCCCGTCAGACAGCTTCATCGATGTTGTTCCAGCCACCTCTAGTAAAATGGCCATTAATAGATAGACCCAACTCATTTTGTTCCTCCTACTTACTTGTTTGAAGACGATGAATCTACGATGCCGCCTAGTAAAATATCGATGACCGCATCCAGTGCATCGCCAATCGTCACATGATGCTGGTTGGCCAACTGCTGATCAATCAACTGGTTGAGCGTCCCGGTATACATCTGAATCAGGATCGGAAGCTGGATTCGACGAAACACGCCCTCCTCTACCCCTTGCTCCAGAATGATCCGAACATGCTCCCACTCCTGTTGGTTGAACTCGTCGATCAGCTTCCATTGCTCGGGATAGAAGCGCTTCAGCTCGTACCATACGCGCAGGTCCGTTCGTGAGAAATTGTTCGGGACCAGTGCGAGCAGCTGCCGCATCTTCTCAACCAAATCGAGGTCAGGATCATGTAAAATCTGATCTTCCGCTTTACGCAAATCCTCGATGTTTTCTTCAATGACTTTGGTGATCAAGGCTTCTTTCGATGGAAAGCTCGCATACAACGTCTTCGTGCTAACGCCTGCGCGCCGAGCTAAATCGGACATGGTAAAACGGACGCCCTTGGTCTCAATCTCATGATAAGCGCATTGTAGGATTCGTTCCTGCATGTTCTTGCCCCCTCTCGAAAACAAGGAAAATATTTTGTTTTTCATATTTTCCAAAAGGTACTCTTAGCATAACGGCGTACCCATGCATTGTCAACTGTCGCCAAACCACGCTTGGCTCAGTGCCTCGATACCGGGATCGATATTTTCCAATGGAATGCCCGCGAAGCCGAGGAAAAACTCTTTTGGCAAGGGATTAGGTGGCACCAGCCATGTAAACGATGCGGACGAGGCTCTCACGCCTGCTTGAATCGCCAGCTTTTTCAACTCCTCTTCACTTCGCACGCTGTTTACCCGCAGCAGAACGTGAAAACCAGCATCGGTTCCGATGACTGTCGCTCTTTCGCCAAAATGCTTGTGCACAGCCAGCAGCAGCGCATCATGCTTTTTACGGTACAGCTTGCGCATTTTGCGGACATGCTTTTCGAAATATCCTTTTTCCATAAAGGCTTCCATCGTCCGCTGATGCAGTCGGGATGAAGATGGTTCCAGCAATGTCTCACGTAGCAGGCTGTAGTAGGTATCCAGCAGAGATTCTGGCAAGACCATGTACCAAATGCCTAGAGCAGGCGCCAATACCTGCGCAAAGCTCCCCATATAGATAACATTCGCATGCGGTAGCAAGCCCTGCATGGACGGAATCGGTCTGCCATGGTAACGAAACTCTCCGTCGTAATCGTCTTCGATGATGTATCCTCCCACATTTTTGGCCCATTCGAGCAATTGCAGCCGCTTGGATATGGGCATGATCATCCCACGCGGGTATTGATGAGCAGAAGAAACGGCAGCCAGCCCAACCCCTGACTCATATAGCTCACTAACGCTAATTCCGTCCTCTGTCAGTGAGATCGGCACCACGTCGTATCCGTGCTGGCGAAACGTATTGGCAAACAGTAAATATCCCGGATTCTCTACGCCGATGCGTTGGAACTGCGGCTTTACCATCAAACAGATCAGGGACAACAAGCCAAACTGGTCCGCCCCAATCACCACTTGATTTGGCGAACAAGCGACACCCCGGTACCTGTGCAAGTACTCAGCGATTTGCTTCCTGAGTCCAGCCTCCCCTTGCGGATCCCCATAAAAAAGATTCTCCTGCTGCTCTATGTGAAGCGTCTCATTGTACAAACGACGCCAAATCATGGTTGGAAATAACGAAAAATCATTGCGTGAGAGATGAAAGTCATAGACATACTCCCGCTCGTCACGCACCATGGGCCGCTGGATCGTTTGGGTGCTCGTACCAGCACCCGGTTTCATTTCAGGATCGGGTAATTTCTCTACGTAATACCCACTGCGCGGTTTGCTTTGGATAAAACCTTCCGCCAGCAGTTGCTGATATGCCATCTCCACGGGTGTTGTACTTACGCCCAGCAAGTCAGCCAGCTTGCGAACGGACGGCAGCTTGCTACTCACCGCCAAGCGTCCTGCGACGATTTCCTTTTTCAGATAAGCATAAAGCTGTACGTATTGTGGCTCGTTGTCGTTTTCCTGCCAGTTTGGGGTCAAGAGCATCTCGATTTCCCCCTCCATCTGTCCTTTTCATTTTTACAAAACTGCACATTTTCAAGTATACACTTGCCCGTTATCCTAAGAGAAAGAGTTTTGTACGAACAGGAGGACGACGACTATGTCTACCACACAGGAGAATACAAGTGCAGCGGTTCGCTTTTTGGAAGGGGAACGCGTCTTTTTGCGACCGATCGGCACAGAAGATACTGAATTACTTTACCGTTCCTTGTTCAACAAGGAAACACGCAAGCTGACTGGTACACAAAAGCATTTCACGCGTGAGCAAATTCACCAGTACATCGAGAACAAAGGCCAGGACTCTTCCAGTGTCCTCTTATTGATCTGCCTGTGTGAAAATGATCAAGTGATTGGCGACGTCCAGATCGGGGATATCGATCGGAATAATCGCAACGCCTTTATCCGAATTTCGATTGACCAAAATGCCCATCAAGGCAGAGGCTACGGAAGCGAAGCCCTCCTGCTGATGCTCGATTATGGTTTTGGTATCCTCAATCTGCATCGCATCGAACTAAATGTATTTTCCTTTAACGAACGCGCCATCCACACGTATGAAAAGCTCGGCTTCCAGCGTGAAGGCGTACAGCGACAAGCGCTTTATTACAACCACGCCTATCACGACTCTATTCTCATGTCCATGCTGGCAGATGAGTATCGGGCGAAATATTTAAAATAGCAAGTGGAAAACGCACCGGGGATACGGATAATCCAACCCAGGTGCGTTTTTACATTTCGGCTAGGACTCCACAGAAAAGGATTCACTGTAGGTAAATATGACCAGGAAGGAGTATAATTATTTAAATGGTAAGAAAATCCACCCGTTTCCCAGTAATCCTTCAAGAAAGAGAGATTGATATGAAAAGAAAACTCCTGATCACCCTAAGCTTGTTCATCGTGCTGCGTGTATTGACGGGTTTCCAATCTGCATCAGCCAACACCTTACAACAGTCATTGCAATCTACCCTTGTCCCTGTTTCAAAAATGGAGCTTCCTGCAAAAACCATCATCGGGTTTGGAGAAGCTACGCATGGCAACAAGCAATTCACTACGCTGAAGCTAGATATTTTTAAGCATTTGGTAGAAAAACAAGGTTATCGCGTATTTGCCATTGAAGGTGATTTTGGCGGTGGGCAAAAGATCAATGAATACATTTTAGGCGGCAACGGAACTGCACAGGATGCCGCAAAAGCCATCGGATTTACGATTTACCAAACAGAAGAAATGGCTGCCCTTCTCTCTTGGATGCGCGCCTTTAATGAGCAGCGGGATGCCAAGGACCAAATTCATTTTTATGGCTTTGACATGCAACGCTATGACCATAACAAAAACGGGCTATTCTCCTATTTGAAAAAAGTTGATCCGACACTCGCATCCAAGTATGAGAAGCTGCTTACGAATCTGAATGACAAGACGGTGTATGATCAAAAGATTCCCCTCGTACAGGAAGCCCTCACCCACATAAAAAGCTTGATGGAGCAAATGAAACAAAACCAATCCGTTTACATCGCGAAAAGCTCTGAGAAAGAATATGAGCTGGCTACTGCCTTCGCTGAATCCATCAAGCAAAACGCTACACTCCGCGGAACAAACACGAACTATGGCAACACCCGTGATCGCTATATGGCGGACAAAGCAATGTGGATTTTATCCTTTGAAAAGAAGCATTACGGTCGCAACAACATGTTCATCGCCGGACATAATGGACATATCGAAAAGACCTCTACTACCACAGGAATGACAACCTGCATGGGGGCACATCTCGCAAAAGTATTGGGGGACCACTATTACGCAATCGGAAGTGAATTCTACGAAAGCACCTTCCTTGCAAAGGACGCCACTACCAATGAGCGCAAAGCGTTTACGGTAAAAAATAGTGGCAATAATCGGCTGGCTGTTCTGTTTGCACAGACAGGCATGGCGGATGGATTCCTTGATTTTGCCAAGACAAAGCATCATGCAGATTTTTACACCTATTTGAATAAAGCGCAGTCAATCAGTGCAATCGGTGATGTTTTTAGTGGATGGTACGGAAAAATGGAGAAGATGTATACGTTGCAGATGATTCCAGCAAAAGCTTTTGATGCGATCATCTTCGTGCGAGCGGCTACTCCTTCAGTTATGATAACGGATTAACGGGTAGGGACATTTTGCCTGTTTATAAAATTACGGCAGCCGATTAAACAGGCTGCCGTTTTTTGAGGGTATGCGATTATTGCTCCAATACCTTTTCAAGCTCGCCGCACCAATTGCTCCAGCCATACTTGGCTCCGCCCAGTGCTTGAGCATTTGAGATTCCGGTTTGTTCGAGATGAAGGTTAATCTTTCCGTTCCCTAAATCCTGCAACGTCCAGGTGACTGTGTGCTTCTCTCCTCCACTGCACCACGTATAGGACAGCCGGTGTGGTTCTTCTACGATAAGCACTTCGCCGTCAACAATTCCATCCCAATATTCGGTCGGCTGAGTACGAAACTGAAAGTGGTGTCCGATAACGGGCTTAAAATCATTTTCCATCGCCTGTCCGGTGTGGACGTTGACCATCCATTTGGTAAGCTTGTTTGCATCGGTTAAAGCGGACCAGAGCTTCTCCATCGTTGTTTTGTACTGAAAATCCAGGGATAATGTTAAACTCATTCTTCTTCCTCCTCTAAAAATTGGTTTAAGCGCAGCATATTCGTACTCCAGAACTTCGTGTAGAAAGCCAACCAATCTTGAATTTCTCTAAGTGGAGCGGCGTTTAGCCTAAATCGCGTTTCTCTGCCGACTTTTCGGTCAAGTACCAGTCCGGCCTCTTTCAGGATTGTCAAATGTTTGGATACCGCTGTGCGCCCCATTTGAAACTGTGCCGTTAATTCATGAAGCGGTATCTCCTCTGCCTCTGCTAACAAGCGGATCAGTCGACGCCTGGTTGGGTCCGCAATCGCATCAAACACATCCCGTAACGGGTTGTTCTCGCTCACAACACTCCCTCCAAAATCTAATTTTCTGTAGTATGGTGAGGACAGCCGTTAATTTCTGCAACCTCCCTAAAGTTTGCGGCTTATCGGACGTAGCGCCCACGAGGCGATATTTAGCGCAGCATATGAAAGCGGAAGGATCATGTAAAACCCGTACTCTCCATAATCGTTCGCAAGCGCATGAGATAAAGCCGCACCAGTCATTAAAAAGAAGATACCAGCGTGAACCCATTCTTTAAGCCGGGGAAACCCTGGGATAACGAGAGCAATAGCTCCAAGCACTTTCCATATCCCGAGAATGGTCAAGATGTATAGCGGGTAACCAAGATTCGTCACTAACTCGATGTTTCCCCCAAATTGCATCAGCTGCCCAATACCACTTAACATAACAGCTACTGCGAGTAGTAATGTGACTGACCAATATGCAATCATTTTTCCTCGGGGATTGGTTTCTGCTTTCGCGGTCGTTTCCGCACCGTTAATTTTGCCCATTTGTTTCCCCCTCCATAATGGTTTCAAGTGAAACTTCAAGTTCCAAACTTTCCAAATGACTAATTCCTAATTGGACACCAAATAGTGTCACTTTGATAATACGACACCTTTTGGTGTCCTGTCAACAACGTCCTTTACTTTAGCACGACTGGTGAAATCAGTATATTTGTCCCCTAACTACATGCTAAAAAGCCCCGGCCCTTTCATGCCGAAGCTTGATAATTGTCACTCCAATCTGAATAACTGCCTTGTTAACGTAACCCTTGACTAAGTTCTACGATCTTCTCCTTCACATTTCCATTGCTAAATCCCCCGTGGTAACAAACCACAGATGCAATGTCGAGGTCTATATACTTTTTCAACGAGAGTCTAGCTGCATTCATATCTGGTGTGGTCGGGACATGAATGCCTTCGAGAAACCCGTTTACACTGTACATCGAATCTCCGGCAATGAGGATCTTGCTTTGCTTTACATACAGGCTGATATGACCGGGAGTATGCCCAGGAGTATGGATGACGCGAATCCCACCGCAAAACGGCAGTTCCTGACCGTCACTCACGGTATGGTCCACTCTGCCTTTCGGAGGATTCTCAAGGTCCCCGTTTTTTAAAAGTGGTAATTCCCCCTGAATATACGGCTTATCCAGTTCGTGTGCATATACGTGAACCTGATCCCCATACTCCTGCAAAATCTCTGGAAGACTACCGATATGATCCACATCCTGATGAGTCAAAATCACAGCTTTCAGTTTGTTGAACGGTACCCCTGCCTTTTCCATGGCCACGCGTAAATCTTCCATTTGTCCTGGGAATCCGGTGTCTATTAAAACAGCCATATCTTGATCCCACAACAAAATGGGATGAATGATATTCCCTTGAAAATCCAGATGAAGCATTTCGACTCCCTTTGAAATTTCCATCAATCAGCCCTCCGTAAAATCAAATTTTTACGTAAGGTTATATTATTATGTGGGCTTCGTTGTTGTCAACATTCATAAAAAAAGCCATTCCTTAAAGGAATGGCTTTTTCATCATTATTCATTCAAAACTGGATCTGCATGATCAGTTGCTAAGTGTGTGGATAAGTCCTCGACCGATTAGTATTCGTCAGCTCCACGCGTTACCACGCTTCCACACC
>NZ_JABSUZ010000046.1:0-41825 GCF_013284345.1 Brevibacillus sp. MS2.2 | reverse complement strand
GTAATGGAGAATGCAGCTTTTTTTGTGTAATAGGTGTAACCGTGCAGAACGAATGCACGGTTTTTTTGTTTTCTTTTTTTGTCCCTCTATTCTCCCCTACGCTAGAAAAAATGGAGAGGAGGGGGAGAATGTCTATACATCCGCTACGACTATTGGCTATATTGCTTTTCGCTACATGTATAGGTGTAGCGACTTACATCATTTTGAAGCCGCAACAAGTGACCTATATACAATTGCGATCAACAGTGGAAAAAGAAAGTGGCCAATTACTTGAGGCGAGGGATATGGAACCATTGACACTGAGACTGGGAGGGATCTTTCAACAACCCATTGCCCCAATTCCAGGCTTGATTCCATGGGAAGAAGGACAGAGTCTTGTCGGTTTAGCACTCACGCGTCAAGTAAAGGGAGGACGACCGTTATTGCAAAGTGATTTGGAGCAAAAAAGCAAAGCGCAAGGCAGCGGAGAGATATCAGGAAAAATGACAGGTATGAGCATTCCCGTAGACAATGTAGCAGGAGTTTCACCGCATGTATCAAGCGGAGAAAGGGTACACGTCTATGCTTCCTTTGAAGATGAGACAGGAGCACATTCTGGACTCCTATTGCAAAACATGCCGATCATTGGCATTCAACGTGAAATGGAAGGTGATCATCCCAATTTGGTAGCTGTTACTCTCTCCCTGACACGTGATGAGGCTGTTCTACTAACACACGCACTTCATTATGGAAAAATCAGATTGGGCTTGGCGGCAGTGAAGGATGGGGGAAATCCGGGAATAGGGGACGCAAAATTCGCTGCAGAGTTAATGAAGACGAAAACACGCTGGGGAATTCAAAAGGAGGAGCACGAGTGAAAAGGCGTTTGCTCATAGTAGATGATGATCGAGATTCAGTTCGCTTGTTAACGGCTCAACTTATAAACAGCAGATGGATAGAAGTGTGCGGGGAAGCATTCGGAGTGGAAGAGGCATGGGCAAAACTACAGGCAAACCAACCTCATTTTGTGTTGCTGGGTGGTATTAAGGGAACGGAAAGAGGGGTGTTGTGTCAGCAGTTTCGGCTAGCCTTTCCTCATCTTTCATTTATTGCTGCTTGCTCAAGCAATGAACTGATGTGGGAGCCCTTTTTCCGGAACTTAGGCTTATGGGTTATTGCCAAGCCCATTGAATCAGGGCAAATTGAAGCGTTAGCCATGATGATACAACCTCCAGGCATGGTAGCAGAAGCTGCGCCACAACAACAGCAGTATATCATCCAGGAACAAACCAAGAGCTATCCGAGCCAACCGCCGTCATTCCCCGAGCCGATCACAGAAAGTCAAGTTCCTGAAATGGCTCGTCCCAAACAGCTTATTACTGTTTACGGTCCAAAGGGTGGCGTAGGAAAAACATTTATTTCTCGAGAGTTAGCAATTTTCTTTTCCATGCAAAAAAACGAAGGTCTCCCATTGCGGGTAATCGCTGTTGACTTCAATCTTGATCTCGGAACATTTGCGACTACCTTGAATCTCCCTCGTACCCCTAATCTTTTTACGTGGGTAAAGGATCTTGATGCTCAGTTGCATGCCCTTATTCAGAGTCAAGGAAAAGAGCCGTATTCCATTAGCAGTGAGGAATGGCAGGAATACGCACAAGCCTTGCCGTTATCTCCACAACAAATCGAGAAATATGTGGTTGCTCATCCTGATACGGGATTGCATGTACTTACTTCCCCCCGTGATATTCGGCAAAGCTTTGAAATCCGTGACTATCATTTATATCTGATTCTCGAAACGTTAAAACAAAGCAACTACGACGTCATCCTAATCGATACGGCTCCTGATACAACAGATGCAACGATTCAAGCGCTGTTTTTTGCAGAACATGTCGTGATGGTGGGAAATCCGGTGGTAGATTCCATTGAAAATATTCAACGATTGCTGAAACTGTTGAGAGAAGCAGAGTACCCTGAAGAACGCATTCAAATTTGTATGAATCGTTTGCAGCGGAAAGAAATGTTTACCTTGGATGAAATTCGTGCCTATTTCCAACTTCACCCTAGCAAAAAAATCTTCTCAATACCTGACGATGTGGAAGTAAAAAAATCGATTAACACCGGAACGCCAGTCATGCTCCAGACAGGGAGAATTCCGGCCAAGGAAGCTATTGAAACATTAGGAAAAGCACTGTTCCCTGTAGATGGGGAGCAAATGAAGGCTGCTGGAAAAGAGAAACAAAAAGAGAAAACATCTCTCTTCAAGTGGTTATGGGGATAAGGGAGGGTGTCATGTTCGATAAAAAACACTTACTAGGCATCTCTAATCAAGTCCGACCTGCCCAAGAATTACGATCAACCGGCAGGGGAATGGCGGGAGTTCCTTCGACGCTTCACGAAAAAATGCAAGCCCCCGATCACGAGCGGACGAATGAAAAATGGGTCGGGACAGATAGAGAAACATCGATACGCACCCAGATTGTCGAGAAATACGGAAAACGATTATGGGAAGAAAAGCAGTCCCCACTCTTTTTAGATGAGCTAACAGCAGATATTCGAATGCTGTTGGAGTCGCAAACCACCCTGACTTCCGTACAAAGAGAAGCAGAAGTAAAACGATTACTGCATTCTTTGACCGGTTGGGGGCCATTAGACGCTTTATTAGAGGATAACGACATCACGGAGATTCTTTTTCACCGCTATAACTATCTCGTCATTGAAAGAAAAAGTACTGGTCGCCTTGAATCGCCGGACATTGCTGTTTTTCGCGATGAGGAGGAGCTGCTGCGCTTATTGGAACAAATTGCAGCGACAATGGGGCGTGAGTTTAATGAAACAAAAGCAGAGCTACATACACAGCTTCCAGACGGTTCCCGGGTTGCTGCTACACATCGCTCTATTTCTCCCGATGGTCATATGCTCACGATCAGAAAACACCGTGAGTTACTCAGCGAGTTCGACTACTTGCGGTATGGTTCCATTTGCGAGCCGATGCTTCTCTTTTTAAACAGAGCCGTCCGTTTATCTCGTGCATCTGGCATTGTCAGTGGAGGAACAGGCTCAGGCAAGACACACATGCTCAACCTTATCTCCCAATATGTCCCTGATCATTTAAGTATTATTACGATCGAGGACGTTTTGGAGATGAAGCTTCAGCATCCTTTTGTGCGCAGATTTTTAGCGAAACCTGCGAATTATGAGGGCAAGGGTGGGTTTTCGATCAAGGATTGTGTTCGTTTGTCCTTAAGAAAAAGGCCGGATGTCATTATGGTCGGTGAGACACGTGGTGGTGAAATCGTAGATATGCTTTGGGCGATGAATACAGATCACCCTGGTAGCTGGAGCACAGCGCATGCAAACTCACCGCGAGCTTTGGTCGATTCAACATTGCCCATTTTATTTGGAAAAGCAGATGAAGGGTATAGTGCTGAGGAGCGCAATTTAATGATCGGTTCAGCACTAGATCTGATTGTTCAAGTAAAACGTTTTGAAGAAGATGGCAGTCGCAAGGTGGTTGCAATAACGGAGGTAGTGGGGACGGGTCAATCGCATGAAGAATGGATAAAACGGGCTTGCAACATTAAACAGGTTCTCCCTGATCGGGTGTATTTGCAAGATATTTACGTGTACGAAGCAACTGGGGTGGAGAATGGGAGAGTAAAGGGTCACTTTAAATGGACAGGCTATCGCCCAGAGCGATTGATTAAGCGATGGCTAGAAAAAGGGCTGTCGCGAGAGGAGATTGAGCAAGTCTTTTTCACCACACCAATACCGCTATAGGAGGAGAAGGCATGGATATTAGCTTACCTGTTGCGATAGGGATGGGAATGGCCATCCTGTTATTGATCATGCCCAACAAATTTTACATGCGGGAACCGACGGGGAAGCACGAAATCGTAGAAGTGCTGCAACAGGACAGAAAAACGATTTGGAAGCAGTTTGAGGAGAGGTTGGCGAAATCGCGCTCAGGGTGGGGGGTAAACCAGTATGTCACCCTCTCTTTTTTATTGGGGATCGCGTCCTTTGGTGTGAGTAGTCAGATCTTGCAGTCTTGGTGGATGGCATTGCCTGCTTTGCTGGCAGGGATTATGTTTACCGAACGGTTGGTGAGTGTATGGGGGGCTCGTCGAAAGGACGATTTCGAAGCAGGCAATGTAAAAGCGATTCGTCTCATGGCCAGTTCTTTACGTACCTCTCCATCGTATTTACATGCGTTTGAACAGGTAGCGGCTAGTCCATTTTTATCAGAAATTGTATTAGAGGAGTACAAGCGCATTGTAGAGCTATTGCGGGCACAAGTCCCGTTGGAGCACGTAATGAATCGATTCTTTGAACGTACAGGATCAGCAGATGTCAAATATTTAGCGACCATTGTTCACATTCAACGTGAGATGGGTGGAGATATGGCCAAAACGCTCGATTTGGCTGCTTCTTCGATATTGCGGCGCAGACAGTCACTCCGTAGACAAAAAGCAGCTATGGCTCAGATCGTTGCACAAGTAAATTTACTAAGTGTCATGCCGTTTGTTTTTGTCATTGCGTTGTATGTGAATAATCCCAATCATTTCGACCCACTAACGGCCACAATGGGGGGACGGTTGCTTATTTTGGGTAGCTTGGCTTCTATTTTGATTGGGGGAGAAGCAATTCGTTATGTTGCGCATAAAAGCATAAGCAGGGGAGCATAGGAGAGGGTGCAATGTTCGTTCTCGTTATAAGTATCATGGTGAGTGTTGCTATATTTCTGTACGGCTTGCCGTCTTGTGTGAGTAAGGGAGAACCATTCTCCTCCACACTTTTGGGCAGGATTGATGTTGAGCAACAGGCAAAGCTTGAGCAAGCGTTTCAAAAAGGACGAAAAAGGTGGACACTGATTCGAGGCTTGGAGAAAAACCAGGTACTGCTACAGTATTTCTACAAATGGACGGGTGTCGATAAGAAAAAAATAGAGGAAACATTGGCGCGTCTGGAGATTGATATAAGCCTGACAGAGATTGTCTTGTTCCGGCTCATCAGTATGTGTTTCATTGCTTCTTCTTTAGCTTCATTGGCAATGACCATGGTTAACGGTGAGCAAATCGGTATGGTGACTGGGCTTCCCTTAACGTTTAGCTTATTTTTGTACTTGCTACCCAATATGTTGCTAGATTGGGTGGACAAGCGGGCAAAAGCTGAAATTCGTGAGCAGGTCCCTATCTTTTTCAGCATTGTGCAATCACTTGTGGAAGCAGGCATGCCATTGCAGCAGGCTGTTAAGCAGACAGCGAGACGTTTTGATGCAAGACTGGGCAGAGAGCTCGCGAGCCTAGAAATGGGAGAAAAAAGGCATGGGAACTGGAGAAAGGCGCTTGAAGAGCTGGCATTTCGGTGGGAGGTTGATTCGTTGACTACCATTGCGTTGGAGATGAACGAAGCGATGAAAAAAGGGGTTAGCATATCACAAATGTTGTCTGTTCAAGTAGAGGAGCAAGTGAGACAACAAGAAGACGAGGCTGCTACCCATATGAATCGGTTAAATATCAGGTTATTGCCTTTTGTCATTTTGTTAATGGGTCTACCGCTATTGTTCTTGGTGA
This sequence comes from Brevibacillus sp. MS2.2, assembly GCF_013284345.1. Classification (NCBI taxonomy): domain Bacteria; kingdom Bacillati; phylum Bacillota; class Bacilli; order Caryophanales; family Paenibacillaceae; genus Brevibacillus; species Brevibacillus sp. MS2.2. Next base: position 36,273 of record NZ_JABSUZ010000046.1, on the reverse strand, counting down.
TGGGCCCTGCATTCATCGGTATCGGAGAAAGCTTGTAGAAAAATAAGTCCGTGTAAATATTTTTGCGAGAGGCACTGTCTTTTGGCAGAGTGAAAATAGAACCAAAATCTCAATGAGGAGTGAATGGAATGGGAGCCATCGCAGATTACGTGAAGCGTTTTTGGTACGAGGAGGACGGTGTTACGATCGTGGAAATGGTCATTATCATTGCCGTCATCTTGATTGTGCTTATTCCGACACTGACACAACTAGGCACTGCCGAAGACGAGAAGCTGAAGGAACTGCAAGAAAAGATAAGCAAATGACAAACGTAGTCTTGCTTGGCGTGTTAGGAGCGGCAGCATGGATGGATTGGAGACAAAGAAAAATACCGAATACTCTTGTTTTTCCAGCGATTGCTGTCGGCTTATGGTATCAGTGGGAAGGTGAATTATTAGCTGGAGCATTGTTAGGTGTGGCAGGAGCCTTTTTGTTGACAGTTGGTCCCGTATTCTTAAAAGGGATGGGGATGGGGGATCAAAAGCTGCTGATGGCTGTTGGTGCTTGGACGAGCTGGAGTGTGGTGTACTCTTTGTTTTTGCATTCCATCGTTTTGTGCCTGATTGTTATGGTGTTCTATCCGCAAAATTGGGCTCGTTTACGCAACAATCTTCAAATCATAGCAGCCGGATGGTCGGCTCATCGACAAGTATGGCTTCCAGGTAGGGGAAAAACAGCCTTTTCATTCCCCTACGCGGTATATTTGCTGGGTGCTTTTGTGTTCCAATCCGTACGAAATGTCATCGGAGCAAGCGGATGATCACACGAATGGGACGAGTGATACGTGCGAGGGCGAAAGATGAGCGAGGCAGCCAAATGATTGAGTTTATTTTGGTGTTTCCTTTAGTTTGGATCTTGATCGTATTCTCCTTTGACCAATTCAGCATGATGTACAACAAGCAAAAGGCATTGGCAGCTGCGTATGAGGCAGGAAGAATTGCTGCAGTGCAGCCCAATTTCGGTTTGGCCAAATTCCATGCGAAAGAGCGAGGCACATCGGAATTAGCACAAGGTATCGGAGTCCTTCATAAAGATGTGCAGTTGGAGCTTGATGGGAACGGCTGGAGAAAAGGCAGTCATGTAAAAGCTGAAGCAACAGTTTCATTTCGGCTTCTCGCTACGGGGGAATTATACGAGATAACCGAAAGTTATCACATGATGGTTGAAAATGCGGAGGAGAAGCAATGAATGATCTGTTGCATCATTTTTTGATTCGAGTGAAGGAAGAGCGCGGGGCAACAATGATTACTGTGCTCTTCTTTCTCTTCTGCTTGGGCAGTCTGCTCTCTATCCTGTTATTTTTGGAGCAGACAGATTATCTAAAAATGAAGATGCAACATACAGCAGATCTGATTACCAAAGGATCGCGTGCGGCTGGAAAATGGGAGTACGTAGATTCAAACGGTGATAAGCAAATCAGATTGTTTGCGACAACAGAAGAAGCTGATCGGCGTGATGCGGATATCATTCGCGGGGCACGTGAAGAAGCGGAGATTCTTTGGAGATTAAATAGGGCGAATCTAGAGGGGACAAGTGATGAAGTCTCTGTCACTCACCAAAAAGGTGAACGGCCTTATCTGTACTTGCAAGGAATCTATCATCTAGAAGTAAAGGTTGAAAAGAATATACCTGTATTTTGGGATGAGCTTTTTGTAAAAATGAACAGAGTCTCCCAGTCTGGGGTATATGAATAAAGTCACAATTGCGAACGAAGTTACTGTTATTTTTGTCCTATTCTCGCATGGTAATTTAGTAGCATATTCCAAAAATGGGGATAGGAGTGAGATAACAGTGCCCTCAAAAATAGTCGATAGGTACAAACGAATTCTTAACGGAGAGCAAAAGCGTTTTTCCCCGTATGAGTTCGAAGATGTGCAGTACCGTAAGCAAAAAGTCCAATTAGTTGTCAGATATGCGATTGAAAATGTAAAAAGATGGACGCCAGAGCAAGCGCGACGCGAATTGAGCTTGCAAGATGTCAAAGAACTGAAGCTGCATTTAGTGAGAGAATTTATTGAGCCGCCTATTGAGGCAAAGGCTGAGGATGTGTATTACTTCGTCGAATTTGCTTATCCGTATTTACCTCGGCTTTCAGAAGAGCAACGAGTGCTATGGGTTTACCAGGAAGTGCTTTCAGGCATAAGACGCCATTTTCCCCCCGGTTATTTTCAGAGCATAAAGGGTGAGGAACGGGCAAAAATATGCGTCGATTATATGTGCGAGCATCTACTAAAGCTGGCAGATTTGCGTCAACTGCCAAGTATCTTCAGCAAAACAGAGAGAGCGTATACGCTCCTGAAAACATATAAACTCAAGATTCTAGTCGATACACTCTACTTTTCACCATTTGATATGGTCACTGAAATGTATCCCGAACTTAGTGATCCCTCTTATTGGGAAGAGTTATAAAAATATTTGCACAACCCTGCTGTCTTTTTTTACGGTAGAGATAGTTTCATAGGCTTATAAGCAGATGAAACGGCCGTACTCTACAGGTGAGAGAAGGAGGCGTTGCGTATGGCAACAGTAGAGGCTCACCAGAAATGCTCTGCATCCGTGGAGCAGCTTCTAGGGCGAAAAGTACGCTACCAGAAGCACAAACCCGGCAGGTATCTTTCAGTGGAAAGAGTTCCGCAGGGAGCGTTCCAGATCGAATCCGTACATCGATTTGGAGACAGAGTAGTACTCAATGACGGACTGATTGTAATGGAGAATGCTCCAACCGTCATGGAGCGCGGGGGAAGGATCGCTCTTCTTTTCGCGACCGGAGAAGAACTTTACTTTGTAACGCAGTAGGTTCTCTTAATCGCCTTGCACGGGTGCGTGTGAGGCGACCAATAAAGCGAAATGCCTGGTTTATCAGGCTAAATAGGATTCGATGAGTCGAGAATGCTCTTGGAGTATATCTATCGCTCTATAAAAAGAAAAATGGGGGTATTTTTACGTGTTGGCAAAGAGTGCAATCGAATTAGTCAACCGCTGCTATGAGGAGACAAACAAGCTGACATTGTTGTCATTGGAAGAGTTTAAGGAATCCTTTATTGCTTTTGTTTTTGGAGATTACCAGGAAGAGTTTATGGTTCAGTATGATCTGGAAGAGTTTTATGAGCATCTGAATCAGCTTCAGTTATCAAATTGCCGGAGAGATTTTGATCGAGCAGTTGAGGAATGGTACATCACAGAGTATGGAAGTGGGAATAAAGGCGTCAATTATCATGACATTTTGTTTACGCTAGTAAAGGAAGCAGTCGTTCAATACCAATCTCCAAATCGGATAGCACTCATCCGAGACGTAACCAAGCTCCTAACTATGCCAAATGGATTCCTTGCCCGTTGGCAAAATGGGCAGATACGTGAGCGTCCCATCCCCACATATTTTAAATATTTGATGAAGCTCGGAGTACGTACACATGAAGATATCGAAATGTTGGTAGACATGTGGCTGGTAGAGTACCCAAACGCATTTAATAAAAAGCAACAGGAGCTATTTGCCAATCCACCGAGAAGAGGAAGACCTAACAACGTCGAGCTCGCTCTGTTAATCGAGCTAGCCATGAAAGTGAGACCAGAAATGACAGCTCAGGAACGGGAGCGACTGCGCAAAATATACTATTATCATCGCAAGTCCCTCACTGTTCGAGAGATGGTTGAGAAATTCGAGAAATACATTGCCAGTAAAAATAAATCAAATGATTCCCAGGTGGGATAATCATGTTTTGCCAAATGAGCCGCTTTGTCTCCAGGTTCCGTGATTTGGAGCAGCGGGAGTTTTCACAGTCTATTGAAGAAGAGCGACAATGGAGAGTGCTTAAAGAAAAGCTTGCTTCGTCACCAATAGTTGAGCAACAGGAGTCGTATCAACGTAAATGTATTGCTGTTATGAGTTTGTACGAACAGGCTGGAGCTAGTTTTCTTGCAAGTAACCTAGCGTATGCATGGTCAGGAAAAGGCATTCCCGTCACCCTTTGCGAGTTACCAAAAGTGACTTCCTATTATTATTTTGCACTTGATTTTGAACGTAGAGTTCGACAACAAGTAAGAGATTCGCTTACACCATCGCTCCTCATGCAGAATAACCATCTACGCATCCAGATAGAATCCCCAGCACAATTTCAGCACGAATCTTCTCAAACAGATATAGCCAACTGGTTACTACGGATTTGTAAGGATAGTCCCATTGTTGTCATTGATGTTTCTTCCTACTGGAATGATATCCACTCCAAACAAATTTTTGAGCATGCCGACGAAATATGGGTAGTATTTGATGCCGATTTGGCAAGACTTACCCGTTTGTTCCTAGTAGGTCCAGCCCCTGCTTGGTGGAAGACAGAAAGAAGGAAAATAAAAATGATAGCAAACAAGTGGAATAGCCAATTGTCTCGGACAAGCATCATGAAAAAAGTAGAAGGAACGCTCTCCCTATGGGATCAGCAGCCTGGAGCTACACGGGTAACTGACATGATTCCATTGATGGATGGAGAGAAAACAGCATTGGCAAGCGCCAAAGCCAATCTACTATTGGAGCTTTTTCCGGAGGAAGAGATTGAGTTCCAGTCATTGATTCATGCTTATAAAGGAAGGATGTTATGAAGAAGCAAACATTACTTGTCATTTGTTTAATCTCATTTCTGTTAGCAGGGTCGTCCTTTTATGCAGCGACTCAATATATTGACGCGATGGCTGCGGAAAAGCTGTTTGCCCCAGTTGTAAAGGTTGCTACAGGAAAAGAAATATCAGCCTTCGAGCCGATTACACAAGATGATGTGATACTTGTACAGGAAGAAGTGGATGAAATTCTTCCAGATTCAGCCCGTGATTTGGATACTGTTCTGGGGAAAAGGAGCACGCAGACTATATACGAAGGCGAGCAATTATTAGTGGAAAAGCTGACAGATTCGCAGCTTTTACCGGAAAAAGGGGAGGCGCGCTACGAGTTCCCCCTACTATCCATTCATCCTTTAACGGAATTACGCAAAGGCGATCATGTGAAAATTTGGGTCAAATACAAGAGTCTCTCGGAGCTGCAAGACTATCCTACACCACTGCATTTTCGAAAAACCAATGATACGGCAGATTTGCTATTTGAAAGTCAGCTTGCAAGCGTGAGGGACAGTAATGGTATTGAGATCTATACATTAAAGCCGAGCTTGTTGCCATCGCCTGATCAGATGGATTCCATCTTTCATGGATCACGAGAAAAGCCGTTGCAGAATGGCGAAAAACGATATCGTGACTACCGGGTCCAGCCAACAGCACTACCTGCTTTTATCGGCTTTAATTTGACAGACGAGGAGTATGTGATAGTAAGCGAGGCAATGTCATATGGGATGCTTCAGGTAGGTCATATCATGGGTTCAAAGGAGCAAGCATCATGAAAATTTTAGTTTGTTATCCGATGAAGTCACTCGCCAAGACGTATATGCCTGAGTATAGTGATGTGCTGGTAGCAGAGTCGGCGGAGGAGTTTTCACGGCTTGTACAGCTTTATATGCCAGAGGCTACCGTGATCTTTTCCGAAATGTTCAACGCTCCCGTTTGGGAATGGCTTCCCGCCCTGAAAGGACAACTCCCGTCAAACTCACCGTTAATTATTGTTCCTCTCTATCGGGATGAGAAGATGATTGAGAAGGTAGCGGAGGAGTCCGGGCTAGAGCGTGTATACCTGTTATCAGCCCATTTATCACAAGAAGAAATACGCCATCAAATCAGTCTGATTCTTGGCTTCGTGCAAGAGTGTCCTGATATTGGGTCGTCAAAAGAAAAGGGGCTCGTATACGCTTTGTTGAGCTACGGAGCTTCTGGCATTACTACCTTTTGTATTAATTATCCCGTCATACTAGCGAGGCAACATCCTGAAAAGCGAATTGTTGTACTTGATATGAATGAAGCCAAGCCGGATCTAACGCGTTTCTTCAAGCTCCAACGACATCAATTATCTTTATTTCGTCCTGATTTTATCGATATACAAAAAACTGCCAAGCGTAACTGGAGCAATGTCTGCAAACAGAGCGATCACTTACCTAATCTGTATTACGCACATGCTGCTAGCAAATGGAAAAGCTCAGAATTAAGCAATCTAATTCGTGTGTTTCGCATGCAATTTGACTATGTATACGTCGATTGGGGTTACTGCTTTCCTGAGTCTGAGACTCTACAGCGGTTGCTTCATATCGTTGACCGCAATCTTTTATTCGTGAGAGCTGATCCCTTTAGTATCGACAGTGCCAGAGAGTGGTTGCACAAATGGAGAGAAAGAGGAGTGAAATGCGAGGTTTTACTCAGTCATTTAGATCCTGGGCAACCCTTTCGAATCGGGGAGGATGTTTCGGTTTATGGTGTAGTACCACGCATTTCGGAGAGTAGACTCAATCAATCTCATCAGAGCTGCAGTGTATTAATAGAAGAGTTTTTCCCTCCCAAATCGTACATCAGCAGTTTGAAGGAGATTGCTAAGGCACAATATATGGATAAAAGTGCGGTGTTTTACTGATGAGAGGGATAGAACGAGAACAACCAATTAGATCGGACATCCAAACCATTGAGGACATTAAACAAGCAGCAAGAGATTATTTAAATCATTTTGGCAAAACTCGAGAAGAGAAGCTAGAGATGCAACGAATTCTCGCTTTGGCAGAACAGGGAGATCGTGATAGTCACAACCATATTATTCTTCGCTTGCAGCATTATTTTGAAGAAGTCCTCCAACGACCAGTAACCGAACAAATTTTGCCGCATGTGAACGGTTACGAAGGTCTCACCTTTTCTACATACGGGTGGGGCATACTCGATGCTGTCCTCCATTTGTCTCCGTGGGTAGAGGAAGTGCGAATTTCTGCAAACCGCAACATTGCGTACTTGGAGCAAGGGGTCAAAAAATTTCTCTCTTACACACCGAGCTGGAAAGAGGTTGAAACCCTCCAACAAAAGTTGACTAATACAGCCGGTCTATCTTTTAACGAGAAAAAACCTAGATTGAGCGGATACTTACATTCACTAAAAGCGAGACTGACCATGTTTACTTTCCCTTATTCCAGAGTACCGACCATTCTGGTTAGACGATTTACTACGCCTACTTTTTCGCTCGACCAACTCCGTACACAACAACAGCCAGCTTTCGACGAAAGAATTCAATGGCTAATGGAACAGCAAGTGTACGGACGCAGCAATGTACTGGTTATTGGACCGATGGCTGCTGGGAAAACAACGTTGATGATGTGTATGATGAAGCTGAAGGACCCTCGGACAGAATATATCACGATCTTTGAAAGTGAACATGAAATGCGATTCGGTGATATTTGGCCAGGTGAAGTGATTGAACTCCAAAACGTGGAGGAAATCGGCATTGAATTAGGGCATTGCTTCAAAGACATGTATCGATCGACCGCAAATACGATTTTAATTGGAGAAATTCGTGAGCCAATAGAAGCGTACCATTTTATAAATGCCGGAATTAGAGGGACGGACGCTACAATCGGTGCGATGCACGAACGATTTGCTCATAGAGCGTTACATGATTTGACCGATCTTGTTTATCAATACGGAGGGCGGAGTGTCGAGCTGACCCAGGAGCGGATTAGCAGGGCAGTCAATTTTGTTAATTCACTTACATACCGCAACAGTGGTCACCGTTTTATTGATGCCATTCATACAACGGAGTGGAATTCATCTTTTAACCGAGTCGAATCTATTCCCCTCGTAGTTCGCAATATGCAGACGGGAGCTTATGAATGGACGGGAAATCAACTGAGCCCACATTTAGTTGAATACATGTGTTACGTCGGCAAAGCAGACATTGAAGTGTTGAAAGAGCTACGTCTTACCGATATAGGTAGGCAGCTATGATTTACACATTTCTTTTCCCGGTGTTTCTATGTCTCTTCTCTGGCTTTCTGTTTCTCGGCTTACACCTGTATAAGGGATGGAGAAGTCCACGCGTATTCTTCCCGCGTACAGTTGAGGTATGGAGAGAGAAATTTTTAAGGCATTCTACCCGGCGCATGATGTATGAACGCTTTGAGCGTTGGTGTCAAATCGTGGGGGGGACAGCAGAAGGATACTTAATACTATCCATGATTGGCGGGGTAGCGGGATTCATCTCGGGTATTTTGTTAGGAAATATGATTGTATCCTTGTCGCTTTTTCTCTTATTCCTCTTGCTGCCAACACTGATTCTATACGCACGCTATACCGTGCAAATGAATAAAAAAATCAGCTCATTCTGTCGTTTCGTCGAGTTGTTTGCCCGTTATTATAACAGTCGCAAAAACATTATTCTTACCTTTCGCGAAATGATAGAGGAATGCCCTAAAGAGTTATTGCCTGACCTCCTTCTGCTGAACAATAGCCTATCGGATGGGGGAAACTCGGTTGCGGCAGTAGAACAATTTGCGCAGAGACTGGACCATCCGTGGGCTTTTGACTTTGCAACGTATATTTCCAGTGGTTTGGAAGGAGAAACAGAAGATATTCAATCACCTCTAAATCGGTTAACGAATGAGATGTTTGTACAACAAGATGAAAAGCATGAGCGTAATAGTGAAATATACTCCATTTGGATCAGCCTGCTTATCGTCATTGCGATTTGCATTTGTTTGATCCCTTACAATCAAGGGTTGCTTCAAGATTCCTATCGTCTCTATTTCTACACGCCAGATGGACAAGCCATATTAGCGATTGCGGCGACTGTTTGGACTTTTTCGATCCTATTGGCGTTTATTTGGGGAAGGAGATATCGCTAATGCCAATGCTAATCATGTATACCTACCTTGGATTAGGCGCTCTATTTGTTTTTAGTGCAACGTTTATGATCGGGAAGTATTTGTTTCACAAGCAAAAGCCGAAGCTGTTTGTTTCCGGGGTGTGGTGGGGAAAGTGGGAGCAGGCACTCAAGCCTGACGAAGACGACAAATGGGAGCAGTTACTATCACGAGCAGGAAGACCTTTTGGGTGGGGAAAACCGGAGTGGGTGTTTCTGCAATTGTTGACTGGAAGTACCGTTTGCATCCTTATTCTTATGTGGGTCGTCGTAAGTCGAATGGAATCATTTCCACTTCTGTCGATGTGCCTGGCATCTGCAGGGAGTTACATGCTTCCGTACATGGGCTTGAAGATGTGGGCAAATCACAGGGAGGATATGCTGAGCACAGATATCGCCAGATTTATCAATCGCTATGTGACCCTTCTAGAAAATCAGGTGCCCATTTACAATGCCATGGTCAAGGCAGCAAGACCGACTAGAAAGCTAAAAGAGTATATCCCTACTTTATCTGAGTGGAACAGGGACCCTAATGAGGCACTTGAGAGCTTTAAACGCAAAATCGGTGTCGACGACGGAATCATTCTCGTATCGAGTATGCGTACAATTGAGACGCTGAGCGAGGGACATGTAAGTACAACTATGCAACGAATGGAGTGGGCTGTCGATCACCGAAGAATGTTCCGTCATCGAAAAAAGATAAAGTCTTTAGGGATTGGCTACACGGTCATTGTCTACCCGGCATTTTATATGGGGTTATTGGTAGCCATGTTTCCTTGGTATAAGCTGCTTACAGAAATTCTGGATAAATATTTGACCTGAGGAGGAGCAACTATGACAAAGCTATTATCAATCATCATGTGCATCGTGTTCTCTTTAGGAATAATAGTTTCTAGCTTGTCCGAAATAAACACATCGGTTGTGAGAGAAGACGGGCTGAGAGATCGAGCAGTTGGATGGATCGACAAAGCCATACCTTAAATCACGTATGAGAAAAGGGGAAATTCGAGATGTCGAAAATGTTTTTTATATTTTTAGCATGTGTCATGGTGTTAGGGATCGGTGTCAGTAGTTATGGTAATGAGTTAAGCCCTGCGGCAAACGATTCTGCCGAGAGCATTAACCAATCTATCACATCGCTGAATTACGATACTCGCAATGAAAACATAAACTTTAGGATGCAAAACGGGACATCCTATACGTCGTCAAAATGATGCTGCACATCCACGTTCTTCTCATCATTTCGATTATGGTAGGGAGCTTATGCGCGGTGCTTTGGAATCTCCAGCCAGAGGAGCAGCTTAAACAGACGCAACAAGAAAGGGTATATCGAGCAGCGACGGTCATCTTCCATTAAAGAGGAGTTGGCTAAAAGATGGTGAAAGCAAAGGTCTTTCTTATTTGTCTATTGGTCCTTCTATTGGTTACTTCTGCACTGGGAGCTTACCACTTGTACGCAATGGAAAGGGCGATTGCCCGTGGAATCTATGCTGACTTACTGGATGATATGCAGGACATCGGGTATTTGGAGCCTAAGTTAGCAGATTACTATCTCCTTAAAATGAAAGAATTGGGTTGGGAAGTGACAGGAGATGCGTTTGCTGGGAGCTGGCCTCGAACCGAGAGCGAGCGAGCTCGCAAAGAGCGGCAGGAGGCGATTACCTTGTCGGTTACCATCCAGCCTTCAAAAGTGACCCAATGGCTGCACAAATTTGTGGAGGGGGATACATCCTTTTCCTTTACGGGAAGCCGTCCGTCCGAATACTTTGATCCAGGGTGGTAGTGCATGAATAAAATGATTAGCATTTTGGCTGTAATGGCTATTGTATTGCCTTTGACGGTAGGTTTGCTTCTCACCGGTCCGCAAAATCTCCTTTCGGCATGCACGCAGTTTTTCGGTGATTTGCTCGCTGAAGTAACGCGTTTTGGTACAGGCTAATGGGTCAATTAATCGCTGTGATTCTGAACATTATGGTTATGCTACTCGTTCCATTGGGACTTTTACAGGTACATACGGTTGTTCAGGCCAGAAACGAATTATTGGAAGTGAGCGTGGCCGCTACGAAATACGTCAGCAACCACGGGGGGACGAGTGAAGCCAACTTACAACAAGAGGTTCGGGAATTGATCGCTCGGGAGCTGAGGGAGAAAAAGTTTTCTGTTTCAGAGCAGGATCTGTCTGTCAGTATCACTCGCACTCGTTCACTCGATCCCGTCCTGTGGAGCCACGAAGATGAGTTTGTCGTGGAGCTAGCAATCCCATACCCTCGCTTTACCTCATGGATTCCAATGCCGGCTGATTCCTTGCAAGTCCAAAGAATAGGTACAGTTAACATCATGGACTACGATCTGTAAAAGCTCCCGTTAGGAGGCTATCGTTACGGGTATAAACATCTTATCCATTTCTACAATGCTGTTCTTTTTGCTGGTAGGTATGTTTATTGTAGATGCAGACATCGCCATGCAGAAAAAGACAGAAGTGAAGATACTCCTGGAGTTGTCTAATCATCACGCCACCTTTGCTGTTGATCCTGTATTGAAAACAGAGGGTGTGATTGATCTGCTGGAAGACGAGGCGCTTGAACGTTTTGATGACAGAATGTACGAAAATGGAGGATACCGTCGTGAGCAAGCCTTGTTCGTCCCTCAAGCAGATAGTGTGACCACTGATCCCATTCCTTTCTCACGCTATTATGTGGATTTCCGTTCGTGGCGCAATGACCTCCAATTACGCCTACAGTACAATGGGACGACCCTCGTGACAGAGCGGGCAACGAAAGGTCCAGCTCGTCCGGGAGGCGGAATGCTGCAAATTACCGTAGTAACCGAGCGTGGCGAAGTACTACAGCTCGCACCGAAAATAATGGTCGGTCCATCCCATGTCGTAGTTGCCTACATCGACGAGCGACCGTTTCTGCCGATGCTGCCGTCACATTCGTTTCCAGTCGTATCTGTAGAAGAACTGAAAGATTAGTCAGACTTATTTACAAATTGCGAATTCTTCTGGTACTATGTAGGAAAGTGCTTACCCAGCTTGCGATTGTGAGGAAGTCGCTCTCCGAACATCCCGTTTGCCGGTCCGTTAAGCATAGTAAAAGTGGGGTTATTGATTTGTTTGATAAAGATACCATTTATATCGTAGGCGATGCACAGTCCTCTTCGAACAATCCGATTACACAGCAGTTCAGTGCTTTTTTTATCGGATTGGTTGTCGATACTTCCAACAACAAGATCGTAGATGCGGCCTGTTCCTCCACAGTTCAACTGACGTCTGATTTTGCTCGGTCGATCTTTATCGGTCATTCGATTATGGCGTCTGAGGAAATTGGTGAAGAGATTCGCTTTCGGTATTTTGGATCTTCTCAAAAAACATTGATCGCAGCGTTCAAGGACGCGCAAAAGAAGTACAAACAAGCAGTTTCAACGAGAAATAAAGCCACAGTCACCAAATGAATACACCCGCTGCTTTATTTATTCGTATGCACGGCATACACGTAAGTAAAACCCAGCAAATGCCATGGTTGTGTGCATTTGCTGGGTTTTTTGCTTATCACGATAGGTCAGTTTTTGATGAAAAGGAGGAGAGTCCTTGCTATCTTTTGTTTTCCGCAGATTTATCTCCATGATCGTGACGTTATGGCTCATCATTACCCTCACCTTTTTCCTGATGCATGCCGTTCCAGGATCTCCTTTTGAAAGAGAAGGAAAGGCATTAGACCCAGCGGTGGAAGCTAACCTCAATGCATACTACAACCTAGATAAGCCGCTAGTGGTCCAATACGGGCTGTACTTACAAAAGCTGGTGCAATTTGACCTCGGGCCATCTCTTGCCAACAGTTCAGATACTGTCAACAAAATGATCGCCCGTGGATTCCCCGTTTCTTTTCAACTCGGTCTGATTTCTGTCGTCTTTGCGATTGTCACCGGTATCGCACTTGGTGTGATCGCTGCCCTACGACATAACCGTCTCATTGATTACCTTGCCATGATTATTGCCGTTATCGGGATATCTGTTCCCAGCTTTGTTGTCGCTTCCTTATTAATCAAATATTTGGCGGTCGAATGGAAGCTGTTGCCGACCGCAACATGGGGGACTTGGCAGCATGTGATTATGCCAGCGCTTGCATTGGCGTTTGGTCCGATTGCGATTATCGCTCGTTTGACCCGTACCAACATGCTGGAAGTGTTGACTCAGGAATACATTGAAACAGCTCGAGCAAAAGGGCTGTCTCCGGCGACGATTGTGTTGAAGCACGCACTGCGTAATGCGATTTTGCCTGTCGTCACGCTTTTAGGCGCACTGATTGCCAACGTTTTAACGGGAAGCTTTGTAATCGAAAAAATATTTGCGATTCCTGGAATGGGGAAATATTTCGTCGCTGGCATTAATAACCGTGATTATTCCGTCATTATGGGAACGACAGTTTTCTATAGCGCACTTTTGATTTTTCTGATGTTTGTCGTCGATGTACTGTACGGCATCATTGATCCACGAATTAAGCTGCATCGAAAGGAGAGCGAAGGATGATCGTTTCTGATGATTTATTTATCCCGATGCGTAAAGACAACCTCAATGCGGAAGCGATTGTGCGACCTCAACTGACGTTTTGGCAAGAAGCTTGGCTTCGCCTCCGAGGAAACAAGCTGGCCCTGATGGGGTTAGTGGTTATTATCTTGCTCGGGGTTATGGCTACGATTGGACCGATGATCTCTGGTCATGAATACGCCAAACAGTCGATTATTATGAAAAACAAGCCGCCGTCGGAAGTAAACTGGTTTGGTACCGATGATTTTGGCCGCGATGTGTTCACGCGTGTTTGGTATGGTGCGCGCATTTCCCTGTTTGTCGGTTTGACGGCAGCACTTATCGATTTTTTCATTGGTGTCTTGTATGGAGGAATTGCTGGATATTTTGGCGGGCGAATCGATAATATCATGATGCGCTTCGTCGACATTTTGTACGGTCTTCCTTATTTGTTGGTTGTGATTTTGCTGATGGTCGTCATGGGGCCCGGACTTTTAACCATTATTATCGCGTTAAGTGCGACCGGTTGGATCGGGATGGCCCGGACTGTGCGTGGTCAGGTACTGCAAATGAAAAACTCCGAGTACGTACTGGCTGCAAAAACAATGGGGGCAAAGCCTTTCTACATCATTCGCAAGCACCTGCTGCCCAACACAATTGGCATCATCATTGTCTATGTCACGTTATCTGTTCCATCTGCGATTTTTGCAGAAGCGTTTCTGAGCTTCCTCGGTCTCGGTATTCAGGCGCCAATGGCTAGCTGGGGAGTGATGGCTAACGATGGACTCCCTACCATTTTGTCCGGTCATTGGTGGCGGCTCTTTTTCCCTGCTTTCCTCATCTCGCTGACGATGCTCGCGTTCAACGTGCTTGGTGATGGCTTGCGCGATGCGTTCGATCCGAAGTCAAGGAGGTAGGCAACATGGATAAAACGGAAAAGCTACTGGAAGTCAGTGGGCTTCGGGTCACATTCAAGACGCATGGCGGTGAAGTGAACGCTGTTCGGGACGTGAACTTTACCTTGAACAAAGGGGAGACACTGGCGATTGTTGGAGAATCCGGATGTGGGAAAAGCGTGACTGCAAGGAGTATCATGCGACTAATCCCGGAGCATATCGGAAAAATCGCGGGTGGAAGCATTCATTTTAAAGGGCAGGATCTGGCAAAGCTACCGGAAAAGCAAATGCGTGAGCTGCGTGGGAAAGAAATCTCCATGATCTTTCAAGATGCGATGACGTCGCTCAACCCGACCATCACCATTGGTGAACAGATAATGGAAGGAATCATTCGCCATCAAAAGGTCGCCAGAAGCGAAGCCAAGCGGCAAGCGATTGAAATTCTCAACTTGGTCGGGATCGCCAATCCAGAAAGTCGTCTTAAGCAGTACCTCCATCAGTTCAGTGGCGGGATGCGTCAACGGATCATGATTGCAATTGCGCTAGTCTGTAAGCCGTCCATTCTGATTGCGGATGAGCCTACGACAGCATTGGATGTGACGATTCAGGCGCAAATCATCGAGCTGTTCAAAAGCATTCAGCAAAAGACCGGAGTCTCGATCATTATTATCACGCATGATTTGGGAGTAGTTGCTAAGATTGCGGATCGGGTCAATGTCATGTATGCCGGAAAAGTAGTAGAGTCCGGACCTGTTCGCGACATTTTTTATAATCCGCAGCATCCATACACCAAAGGCTTGCTGGCATCGATGCCTCGTTTGGATGCGGATCGCTCTATTCCGTTGAGTCCCATACCTGGAACACCCCCGGATTTGTTCAGCCCGCCAATTGGCTGTGCATTCGCAGCACGCTGTGACTACGCGTTGGAAGTATGTCGGAATTTCCAGCCTGCGGAGACCCATGTCCATAGCAAACACGCGGTTTCCTGTTGGTTGCAGGACCCGCGGGCGAAGAAGTTGCTGGCGTCGATGCAACCGCCAACGGGAACCTGATTCTTGGCTGTCGAGAGTAGTGGTCAAGCCCGGCTTCATTCGTGTAAAAGAGGGTGTCGTCTGACGGCGCTATCCTTTTACGTCATACAAAAACAAAGAAATAAGGGGGACGAAACAGTGAAAAAACTATCAACATTGTTGCTGTCGGCTACGCTGGGTGTGTCTATGCTCATGGCTGGATGTACATCGGGTCAACCAGCTGCACCGAGTGAGCCTGCACCAGGTAACACGGCTCAGCCAAACGCTCCGACGCCGGGCGATCAAGCGGCAAAGCTTCTGTTGCTGAACAATATTAAGGAACCGACGTCATTGGACCCGCCGATTGGCTTCGATGAGCCGTCTTATAACATTTTGAACAACTTGATGGAAGGCTTGACTCGCCTGGACGAAAATCAAAAGCCTCAACCAGCGGCCGCTTCCGAATGGACAGTCTCTGTAGATGGAAAAACCTACACCTTTACCCTTCGTGACAACAAATGGTCCAATGGTGAACCGGTAAAGGCTCAGGACTTCGAATTCGCGTGGAAACGCATGCTTGATCCTGCACTGGCATCTCCGGCGGCATCCCTCGCGTACATTATTGAGGGAGCGGAGGCATATAACAGCGGTAAAGGACCGGCGGATGGCGTAAAAGTAAAAGCGGTGGACGACAAAACGCTAGAGGTCGTTCTCGCTCAACCAGCATCCTGGACGCTTCTATTGGCATCCAACCCAGCTTTCTTCCCTGTACACAAAGCAACTGTAGAAAAAGATCCGAAATGGGCAGCAGAAGCAGCAAGCTTTGTTGGAAACGGACCATTCAAGCTGACAGAGTGGGCGCATGACAGTGAACTGAAAATGATGAAGAGCGATACGTACTGGGATGCAGCAAATGTAACTCTGCCTGGTGCGGTTTGGAAAATGATTGATGACGAGAATACCGAGTATCAAATGTTTACGAACGAAGAGCTGCACAGAACGACAACTGTTCCTGCGGACATGGCAGACCAATTGTTCAAAGACGGCAAAGTATTCGTGCGTGATGGAGCAGGTACAGAGTTCTATCGTTTCAACGTAACGAAGGAGCCATTCGATAACGCCAATATTCGTAAAGCCTTTAGCTTAGCGATTGACCGTAAGACACTGGTCGACCTGGTGCTGATGCGTCAGCAAAAACCGGGAACAGGCTTCGTATCTTTTGGTTTGCCTGATGCCAACGGTGAAGGACAATTCCGTGAAGTAGGCGGAGAATTGGTGAACTTCAACCCAGATGAAGCGAAGAAGCTCCTGGAACAAGGAATGAAAGAAAAAGGCTACACAAAGCTGCCAGAGGTTACACTCACGTACCGCAGCGGAACGGCTAACGAAAAAACGGCACAAGCCGCGCAAGAAATGTGGAAGCAGACGCTGGGCGTTGATGTGAAGCTGCAAAAAGTAGAAGGAAAAGTTTTGACGGATATGCAAAAGCAATTGCAGTATCAAATTGCTCGTTCTTCCTGGTTGCCTGACTTCGGTGATGCGATCAACTTCCTTGATATTTTCCAATCGAAGGCAGCAAGCAATCGTACGGGCTGGAGCAATGCGCAATTCGACAAGCTGATCCAAGATGCATACAAGGAGCCAGACGATGCGAAACGTCTGAAACTACTGCATGATGCCGAAAAAATCTTGTTGGATGAAGCGCCAATCGCACCGCTGTATTTTTACAACACTTCCTTGCTCTCAAGCGACAAGGTGAGTGGTGTACAAAGCTCTTCACTTAGCTACACAGACCTGAGAAAAGCTGTCGTGAAGTAAGAAAAAATGAGTTGGGAGAAGTCATTTCAGGCGGATGGAATGACTCTCCCCCCTTTTTTGCTAGAATTTTTAATAGTGCTATAATTTAGTATGTCTATTAGAAAAAACACAGCTAAAGAAAGCACGAGTGCTGGAGAAGATGGAGGAAAACATGATTATTCAAGCCATCGAAGTAAAACGAATATCTGTTCCATTGAAAAAGCCTTTTAAAACCGCTTTGCGTACGGTGCATAGTCTGGAATCGATTCTGGTGAAAATCACCTGCGACAACGGTATGGTCGGGTGGGGCGAAGCTTCGGCTACCGTCGTCATTACCGGAGACAGCATCGAGAGCATCGAGTCGGCGATTATGAATACGATGAGACCTCAGCTCATCGGCTTGAATTTGCTTGCCTATGAACGAGTTTTCCAAACCTTGCATCAATCCATGGTAGGAAATACGAGTGCGAAGGCAGCGGTAGACATTGCGTTGTATGATCTCATTTCTCAACGCGCAGGAATGCCGTTGTATCAATTCCTGGGTGGCTACCGTGACCAATTGGAGACTGACTATACCGTCAGTGTGAACTCCCCGAAAGAAATGGGCGAGGATGCGGCTGCCTATCTCAAGCAAGGCTTCAACGTACTGAAAATCAAGGTTGGCAAGGACAATATCGAGGATGACATTTTGCGCATCCAGGAAATTCGCAAATCTGTGGGCAATCAGGTGAAGATTCGTCTTGATGCCAACCAGGGATGGAATGTAAAAGAAGCGGTGCAATCCATTCGCAAAATGGAGGACATGGGTCTTGGCATCGAACTCATTGAGCAGCCTGTAAAAGCGCATGATCTGGAAGGCTTGAAGCGGGTAACAGATTCGGTCGATACGCCAATCATGGCTGACGAGAGTGTGTTTTCACCAGCGCAGGCCTTGCAGGTTTTGCAAAACCGTGCGGCTGACATGATTAATATCAAGCTGATGAAGGCTGGCGGCATTTACAAAGCACAATTGATCAACCAATTGGCTGAAGAGTACGGTATTCCATGCATGGTTGGCAGCATGATCGAATCGCGACTGGCTGTATCAGCAGCAGCTCATTTTGCAGCTAGTAAGAAGAACATCACCCACTTTGATTTTGATGCTCCGTTAATGCTTTTGCACGATGGTATAGAAGGTGGCGTAACGTACGAGGGCCGCTTGATGCGCATGCCAGAAGAGTCTGGGCTCGGTATTCGTTCCGTCAGCTTGTGGGAGGGGGAGAACTAAGATGAAATCTGCCATTGTTTCTGTCTCTGTTGCCACTGTGTGGACCAAGCCGGAGTCGCCGCGTGAAATTGACCAAGTAGCACTCCAATCCCCGGTTGATGCACGAAGCTGGCTCGCTTCCCTTACTGTGGAGGAGAAGCTTGGTTTTTACGACAATAACGCGATTCAAACACAAGCACTGTACGGTACACGCGTAGAGGTAGTCGAGGAGCAAGGGGAATGGTCACAGATTCTGATTCCTGATCAGACTACGAACAAAAACGCAACAGGCTATCCGGGCTGGATTCCGTCTCGCCAGCTAGCACCGTGGTCAGATGCTTTTGAGGTACAGCAAGGCCAAAAGCTGGCGATGATCACGGCGGCGTTTACCCATCTACATACAACGGACAAAAAGCCAGACATGGAGCTTGCGTTTTTGACCAAACTGCCGCTGATTGAGGAAACTGCGGATTGGGTAACGGTAGCGACACCGAACGGCACAGCACTTTTGCCAAAAGCAGACGTCCAAATCGTAAAAGCAAATGAGCCCATCGAGCTTTCCGGTAATCGTGGAAAGGCAATCGTTGAAGCGGGCAAGCGATTCCTCAACCTGCATTATTTATGGGGCGGCATGTCTTCTTACGGGTATGACTGCTCGGGATTTGCGTACAACATGCACCGATCTGTCGGTCTCCAGATTCCGCGTGATGCATCTGATCAGGCAAAAGCCGGACAGCTCGTGGAAAAAGAAGCTTTGCTTCCGGGCGATCTGCTGTTTTTTGCCCATGAAGAGGGGAAAGGCAGAGTCCATCACGTTGGCATTTACATGGGGAATGGCGAAATGATTCATTCTCCGGATTCGCGAAGTGCCATTGAGATCGTCAAGCTGGATGGCTACAAGCTCGAAAAGGAACATTGCGTCTCCAGACGATACTGGTAAACGGATAACGGGGAGGAGTGGCCAGATGCAACGAAAGAAGCTGGTCCAGGTAAAGAACCTGACAAAAACCTTTACGTTGGGTAAAGGGCTCTCACTTACGGCAGCGGACAATGTTTCCTTCGATATATACGAGGGGGAAACGTTTGGACTGGTAGGGGAATCTGGCTGCGGCAAATCGACTACAGGCCGTACAATCATCGGATTGTATCAACCGACGACAGGTGAGATCATTTTTGACGGGCAAAACGTCCATCAGGCATCATCTGCTGAGCGGAGCAAGCTGACACGCCATATGCAAATGATTTTTCAGGACCCGTATGCTTCTCTGAACCCTCGAATGAACATTGCGGAAATCATTTCGGAGGGCCTGCATCTGAATGGGCTATATAAAGGGAAGGAACGAATGAATCGTGTGATTGAGCTGTTGGAGATGGTTGGTTTGCAAAAAGAGCATGCCAACCGTTTCCCGCACGAGTTCAGTGGTGGTCAGCGACAGCGGATAGGGATTGCGCGGGCGCTTGCCGTCAATCCTACCTTCATCATTGCCGATGAGCCGATTTCCGCACTCGATGTTTCGGTTCAGGCACAGGTCGTTAATTTAATGAAGAAATTGCAGCAGGAACAAAAGCTGACGTATTTGTTTATCGCGCATGATTTGGCGATGGTTAAGCACATCAGTGACCGGATTGGCGTCATGTATCTGGGCAATATGGTCGAGATGACCGCCAGTGAAATCCTTTACGATTCACCTAAGCATCCTTACACGCAGGCATTGTTGTCGGCCATTCCTGTCCCCGACCCTGATTTGGAGAAAAGCCGTGAGCGCACCATTATCGAAGGTGACGTTCCCAGCCCGATCAATCCACCTAGCGGCTGTGTGTTCCGTACGCGCTGTCCAGTAGCCAAAGCTGTATGCGCCGAAAAGAAGCCTGTCTGGCAAGAAGTAGACACCAACCACTTCGTCGCCTGTCACTTGTATCAGTAGACTTCCATTTTATCAGAAGATTCGACATTGTCCTTTTGCCATCCTTCGCTAATGGGGATGGCTTTTTCTTCATAAACTTTTAACTCTAACCTATGAAAGGGCTTTCATCAACTGTTTGGAGAGGAGAACTGTTAATATTCTGTTAACTAGCAGGAATCGAACGGGTTTTGTCGAAATACGGATACAGTAAAACATTCCGTGACTCACCTACTTCATCGTGAACTTCATTCCAGAGAAGTGAGGGTTGCATATGACTCTGAGTACCTCCTCGTTCCATTCAACTCCCCGTCGCTGGCGGGAAGTGGAGACACAGTTGGGAATTGTTGTCCCTAGATCACTTCGATCGGACACTTCTGCTCTACTGTTTTTGGAAAGCGTCGCTGCAACACCCATGTTGGACAAAGAAGAAGAGCTTGCTTGCCTGATTCGTTATCAAAGGGATGACGATCTTGAAGCACGTGAAACGATTGTGCGCGCCTATTTACGATACGTAGTTAGTACCGCTTTGCGCCATTTGAAAAGAGGGATGCCGTTCCTGGATTTGATTCAGGAGGGCACCATAGGTTTGTTTACCGCGATTGACAAATTTGATGTGGGACGTGGCGTCCGTCTCTATCATTACTCACACTGGTGGATCTCTCAAGCGATCACCCGTGCCATCAACGACAAAGCAACTTTGATTCGCATTCCTGTCCACATGCATGAGCAGATTCGCCAGTATCAGAAGCAAGTACTACATCTCGTCCATGCTTTGAACCGTACGCCTGATCGGCAGGAGATTGCCGTACTCTTGGATATTCCATTAGAAAAGGTGGAAGCCATTGAACTGGCTTTAATGATGAAGATGGAATCCATCGACGCTGAGCTGGATAGTGAGAAATGGCAGGCTTGGCATGAGGATGAGAGCTTGAGCTACGCAGAAATCATGGATGATGGGTTGTCCTCTCTGGATGACTGGATTGAAAAGGTAGACCTTCGCTCGCAAATGCGCGCAGCGTTGGAGCGACTTAGTCCCCGCGCCCAAGAAATTATCTCCATGCGTTATGGTCTCTATGATGATCAAGTGTATACGCTGGAGGAAGTGGGGAAAATGTTCGGACTTACCCGCGAGCGTATTCGCCAAATTGAAGCGACGACGATTGACCGATTGCGAACGCAAAAAGCTTCACACGTATTAAAAGATTATTTAACCTAACATAGGATTTGATTATTTCGGCCCCTCTTCGTGCAGAGGGGTTTTTTCTGTCAGAAATGGTCGAATTCACAAAGTGTCAGACTCACAGTAGGAGAGGCGTAGTCTTTTTCTCCTTGTGGTAAACTGGTAAGATAGCTTCATGATTTTTTTCGCTATGTAAAGAGGTAGTTTGAAAAGGAGGATCGCTACATGGGCGATTATATGATAAGAGCAACTGGTTTTAATGGGCATGTTCGTGCATTTGCCGCACGCACGACAGAATCTGTCGAAGATATGCGTCGTCGTCACGACATGTGGAATACAGCGACAGCAGCAGCGGGACGTACGCTGACCATTACCTTGATGATGGGGGCTATGTTAAAAGGAAACGAGAGCCTCCATGTCAAAGTAAAAGGAGACGGACCAATCGGGCAGATCATGGCGGAAGCAAACGCACATGGTGAAGGTATCGCTTATGTATCCAACCCGCATGTCCACTTTGAGCTAAACGAAAAAGGCAAGCTCGATGTAGCGCGTGCAGTGGGAACAGACGGGTTTGTGTACGTAACGAAAGATCTCGGTCTCAAGGAGCCGTATCAAGGCAGTTCGCCGATCGTCTCTGGTGAGATTGGGGAAGACTTCACTTATTATTTTGTGATGTCCGAGCAAACGCCTTCAGCAGTAGGTGTGGGTGTATTGGTTAATCCTGAAGACCGTTCTGTTTTGGCGGCGGGTGGATTTATACTTCAACTGTTGCCGAATACGCCTGAAGAGGTTGTGGCAGCAATTGAAGAGCGCCTGGGACAGCTTCCACAGGTTTCTCGCATGATTGGCGAAGGCTTGACTCCTGAAGAGATTTTGGCCCGCGTATTGGATGAGCCAAAAATCCTGAGCCGCACGGAGATTCAATTTAGCTGCAAATGTTCAGCGGATAAGGTTGTTCAGGCACTGATCAGTATGGGACGCGAAGAAATGGAAGGTCTGATTGAGGAACAAGGCGAAGCAGAAGTACACTGTCATTTCTGTAATGAACGTTACCATTATGACAGATCCGCGTTGGAAGACATCCTGAAAGACATGTAAGCGCGGCGTCAAGTAGGGGAGTGTTGGCATGACCAACGTAAAAGGGTTGTGGGCATTCATTGGGGCGCTTGTATTGTTGCTGCTTGCCGTTACCTGGGCATGGTACCAGGCATCAGGCAAGCTGCAGCCTGCCGCCATCGTAGGGGATAAGACGATTAGCAACGATGAGTATGTAACGGCACTGAAACAAAAGTTCGGTAAGCAAGTGCTAAACGACATGATTAATCGGGAAGTCGTTTTTCAAGAGGCGAAGCGATCCGGCATCACAGTTGATCCGAAGCAACTGGAGCAAGAGCTTTCCCAGATTCGCGACAGCTACGGCAGTCGGACAGATAGCGAGTTTGAGGCTGCGTTGTTAAAACAAGCGGGAACGACCGTGGAAGCCCTGAAGCAGGAGATTTCTTACCAAATCCTGCTGCAAACCCTGGCAACGAAAGACATGACCATCAAGGATGAAGAGATATTAAACGTCTACAATAGCCGATCTGACCGTTATACCCGACCGATGCAGATGCGTTTAGGGCAAATCGTCGTGGCTTCCCAAAAAGAAGCAGAACAAGTTTTGGCTGATTTAAAAAACGGGGCCGACTTTCAGACGATTGCCAAAGAGCGTTCGATAGATCCGGATACAGCGGTGAACGGCGGCGATGTAGGCTGGGTTTCCATCAAGGATAATCGATTGCCCGATGAGGCGAAGCCCATAGTAGAAAAGCTGGAGAAAGACAAATATAGCGAAGCGATCAAAATAGAAGATCATTTCGTCATTTACCAACTGACAGAGCGCAGGGAAGCCAGTCGACGGACGTTTGAAGAGGTAAAAGATGAGCTGCGTCGAGAAATCGCATTTGCCCAGGTCGAGTCGCTGGATGTTGTGCTGGAGCGATTGCGAAAATCGGTAGGGGTTCAGATTTCTGGGCAAATGCCTCATTGACCAAATAGGCTACCGTTGATATAATTATGTCAATAAATCCTAGCGTTTTACTCGGTTATTTAAAATAGGAGGGGCAGAACATATGCGCGTGGCTAATTCCATTACCGATTTGATTGGATTTACTCCGCTTGTAAAGCTGAATCGTATTGTCACCGAAGATATTGCAGACATTTACTTGAAGCTGGAGTTCTTCAACCCGGGGAGCAGTGTAAAAGACCGAATTGCGTTGTCGATGATTGAGGCAGCAGAGGCAGATGGAAGTCTGAAACCGGGTGATACCATCATTGAACCTACGAGCGGAAATACCGGTATTGGACTCGCGATGGTTGCTGCTGCAAAAGGATACCGTGCTATTCTGGTTATGCCAGAGACGATGAGTATTGAGCGTCGCAACCTGTTGCGTGCGTATGGTGCGGAGCTGGTTCTTACACCAGGCAGCGAAGGGATGGGCGGAGCAATTCGCAAAGCGGAAGAGCTGGCGAAAGAAGATAGCTCGTATTTCATTCCGCAGCAATTTAAAAATCTGGCAAACCCGGCCATTCATCGTGAGACAACGGGTCGTGAGTTGTTGGACCAAGCGAAGGAAATCGGCGGCGTAGATGCGTTTATTTCCGGTATCGGTACAGGCGGAACGATTACAGGTGTAGGGCAGGTTCTTCGTGAACACTATCCGAATGTACAAATCGTGGCTGTTGAGCCTGCGGCTTCGCCAGTTTTGTCTGGCGGCAAACCAGGTCCACATAAGATCCAAGGTATCGGTGCTGGCTTTGTTCCAGATATTCTCGATACACAAATTTACGACGAGATCATTAAGGTAGAAAACGAGGACGCTTTTGAAACCGCGCGTCGTGTTGCTCGTCAGGAAGGTATTCTCGGCGGGATTTCTTCTGGAGCAGCGATCCATGCGGCTCTGCAAGTAGCAGCGAAGCTCGGCAAAGGCAAAAAAGTGATTGCTGTCATTCCTTCGAATGGGGAGCGTTATTTGTCCACGCCTCTGTATCAGTTCGAAGATTAATGGTAAAAAGATACTGCAAGACCACGGAGCGCTATGTTGGCGACGTGGTCTTTTCTTTTTGTATCAGGCAACTATATAATGAACGGATAAATAGTGAAAACCGGAGCGTGAAGAGGAAGAATGTTCCCTACCTTTGCTGATTGCCAGACGTATGCCTTATCTTACCCGTTAGTTCCCCTTGTCCTGCGTAAACCGTGGCCTTCGACAATTGATCCGTGGCAGGTACTCACAAAACTACAGCCGTCACTACAACATGCTGTCCTGTTGGAAAGTGGACGAGCTGGGAGGTATACCTTTTTGGCATATGAGCCTATCGCTACGCTGCGCAGTCAGCGAGGAGAAACTATCGTTTCGTACCCAGAGGGAAAAATCGAGAGCATAGAGACTCTCAACCCATTGAATGCTTTACGAGAACTGCTCTCTCGTTACCGTACGCCTGCGCTTCCAAGTATGCCAGATTTTGCTGGAGGCGCCGTAGGCTATATCAGCTATGAGATGAACCGCTTTTTTGAGCCTAGCTTGCCACAGATAGCGACTGACGACTTACAGTTGCCAGACCTGTATGTTATGATAATGCAAGACCTTCTTGTCTTTGATCATGAGACCCGAGAGATCATTTGCCTGACGCATTTGAGCGCGGACAATTTGACCGAAGAGAGCTATCGACAAGCAGCACTTCACCTGGAAAAACGCATGGATTCAATTGCTTCATTGACAATGGATCGCGATGAGACAGATTGGGAAGCTTTACGCAAAAGACCGCTTGCCAAGCTAGTGCCAGCGTCAGTATCCTTTGCCAAAGACCAATTCGAGGATGCGGTTCGTCGGGTGCAGGAGTACATCGCCCAGGGGGACGTTTTTCAGGTTAATCTGTCCGTACGGCAAAGTAAGCCGGTGCAGGTGACTGCCCCAGAAGTGTACGATGTGCTTCGCAAGCTGAATCCTTCTCCTTATATGGGCTATCTGAGCTTCCCTGAGTTTCAATTAGTTAGTGCCTCGCCAGAGCTACTTGTAAAGGTAAAAGGCAAGGAAGTGCATACGCGTCCGATTGCCGGTACACGTCCACGTGGATTAACGGACGAGCAAGACGATGCATTGGCACGTGAGCTGATTGACAATGAAAAGGAACGTGCAGAGCATGTCATGCTGGTTGATCTGGAACGCAATGACATGGGCCGTGTCTGTCGCTTTGGCAGTGTGGAGGTCAGCGAATTCATGGTCGTGGAGAAATATTCCCACGTCATGCATATCGTCTCTCACGTCAAAGGAGAGCTGGCAGCAGGCAAGGATGCGCTGGATGCGATCGAAGCGACTTTTCCGGGAGGGACGATCACCGGAGCGCCAAAAGTTCGTACGATGGAAATCATCGAGGAGCTGGAGCCAGTCAAGCGAGGCGTCTATACGGGATCAATCGGCTGGTTTGGCTTCAATGGTGATATCGAGGTCAACATTGCCATCCGCACCATGGTGATTAAGGATGGCGTAGCTCATGTGCAGGCTGGAGCGGGTATCGTGATTGACTCGGTTCCAGAGGCCGAATATGCCGAGTCATTGAAAAAGGCAGAAGCGTTGTGGAAAGCGCTTGAGTTGAGCGAGCAGAGAACGATGAGTTGAGAGGAGACGAGTGTACGATGATTTTGATGATTGATAACTACGATTCCTTTACCTACAATTTGGTGCAGTATGTGGGAGAGCTTGGGGAAGAGCTGCAAGTGTATCGCAATGACAAGATTGCGCTGGAAGAAATCGAACGATTGGCACCGGATTATTTAATGGTGTCTCCAGGACCGTGCACGCCAAATGAAGCGGGGATCAGCATGGATGCGATCCGCCATTTTGCCGGAAAAATTCCGATTTTGGGTGTTTGTTTGGGCCATCAGTCCATTGGACAAGTGTTTGGCGGAAAAGTCATTCGGGCCGAGCGCTTGATGCACGGAAAAACGTCGGAAGTTTTCCATGATGGCAAAACTATCTTTCAGGACATTCCTTCTCCCTTTACGGCGGCACGCTACCATTCCTTGATTATTGAGGAAGCGACCATTCCGAGTGAGCTGGAAGTAACCGCCCGGACAGCCGAAGGCGAAATTATGGCTGTGCGCCATCGGGAGTACCCAATCGAAGGCGTCCAGTTCCACCCTGAATCGATTATTACCGAGCACGGCAAGCAATTGCTGAAGAACTTCCTTACTGCATACGCGCGCCATACGACAGGTTAACACATAGATACGACAGGAAAACCGCCTTTTTACGAGGGCGGTTTTTTATTTACATACTCTTTATATAACATTCATGGTTCCTCGATATACGGCTTGTACAATGAAACCGAAGAAGGCGAAAAAGGAGAGATAGTAAATGGATGTAAATCGTCGACAGTTTTTGACTTATCTCGGTGTAGGGACAGCGGCGTTGGCTTCGGTAGCAACAGGAATTCCTGCCCTGGCAGCTGGTAATACCCTATCAGGAAAAACAGCCGACCATCTGTTTGGTCTCGATACAAAGAAACATAACTTCAATCCGAAATTCAAAGAAATTCATCCGACTACGAAAGACGATGTTGTACTGCCGGACGGCTTCAAATACGATGTAGTGGCTTCCTATGGCGATAAAATCAATGCAGCAGGAGATACCTTCGGGTTCAACAATGACTTTACCTGTTTCCTTCCAATCGAAGGCAAGTCCGATCATGGCCTTTTGTGGGTGAATCACGAATATTTAGGTGAGTTGGAATATTACGTGAATGGCTATGACTATCTGAATGCAGATGCAGATGATAACAAACGTACCCCTGAGCAAATCAAGAAGTACTTGTATGCACTGGGCGGTTCCATTATTGAAATCAAAAAAGAAAATGGAAGCTGGAAGCTTGTTTCTGATTCCGAATATGGCCGTCGGGTGAGCGGACTAACCAAGCATGTGTTGACTGGTCCAGCAGCTTCTATTGCCAAAGAAGTAACCGGAACATTTGCGAACTGCTCTGGTGGCGTGACAATGTGGAATACAATTCTTTCCTGCGAGGAAAACTACATGGACGTCGTCGGTGATTGCAAGCTGCCTGAAGCCGAGCACTATGGCTGGGTTGTTGAGGTAGATCCATTTGATCCGAAATCGACTCCGAAAAAGCATACAGCATTGGGCAGATTCTCCCACGAAAACACGGCAATGGTTCTGGCTCCGTCTGGACAACTGGTCGTCTACATGGGGGATGATGCGAAAGACCAATACGTGTATAAGTATGTATCCAAAGGCAAGTACGATCCGAAGGCAGGGAAAAACAATTCCAAGCTGCTGGAAGAGGGTACACTGTACGTTGCCAACTTCGGTAAGGGCAAGTGGATTGCGTTGGATTTCGCAACAAACGAAGCACTGAAAAAAGCAGTTGATGAAGATGGCAAACCGATGTTTGCTTCTCAGGCTGACGTGCTTCTCAACTGCCGAGATGCATCCAAAGCAGTAGGGGCTACCCCGATGGATCGCCCAGAAGACCTGGAAGTGCATCCGATTGATGGTTCCGTCTTTATTGCCTTGACCAACAACGACAAGCATGGCAATTTCTACGGACAAATCGTTCGTCTGTTCGAAAATGATAACAACCATGCAGGCTTGGAGTTTACGTTTGAGATTTTTGCAGCAGGTGGACCACAAAGCGGTTTTGCGGCGCCAGACAACATGGCTTTCGACAGCGCGGGTAATCTGTGGATCGTGACAGACATCTCGTCCTCGTCGATGAACAGCGGCATTTACAAATCCTTTGGAAACAATGGTGTGTTTTTCATTCCAACAACGGGTAACGGCAAGGGGGAAGCCGCACAATTCGCGTCTGCACCAGTAGGCGCTGAAATGACAGGTCCTTGGTTCACCCCTGATGAAAAAACACTGTTCCTGGCGGTGCAGCATCCAGGTGAAAACCTGAAGTCGTATGACAAACCGACCAGCCACTGGCCTAAAGGCGGAAATGCAGTAGCCATGCCGAGCGTGATTGCTATTACAGGTTTCTAGGACAAGGAGTGTAACAGATTATGCTGTCGAGCATCGGTATTCCTGGATTAATTCTGATCCTGATCATTGCTTTGGTGATTTTCGGGCCGAGTAAACTGCCAGAGATCGGTCGTGCTTTTGGACGAACCTTGACCGAATTTAAAACTGCAGCAAAAGATTTGACCAAAGACGATGATGAAAAAGAGAAGGCTCCAGAAGAAGCGTTGAAACGAATCAACTAATCCAGCCAGAGAGAAGGCGGTGCGTACACGTGACGCACTGCCTTTTTCCGCGCATGAGGAGGAGTTCGAGTGAGCAAAGAGATGCCTATACTTGAGCATGTTACAGACCTGCGCCGCAGAATTTTGATTGTGCTGTCCGTTCTTGTTGTCAGTATGGTTATCTGTTTTTTGTTTGTGGATCATATTTATTTGGCGTTAGCGAATCATTCAGGGGAAAAGCTGGCGATTCTTGGGCCGGGTGATATCCTGTCGATCTATGTAAAGCTGGCCGCAGTCGGTGCACTTGCGATTACAATCCCGGTTGCCGCTTATCAAGTTTGGCGCTTTGTGGTGCCCGCATTGGAAGAAAGAGAGCGAAAAGTGGCGCTCATGTATATCCCGGCTCTATTTCTGCTGTTTATTTTCGGGCTTTCCTTCGCATACTTTGTGCTCTTTCCGATGATGTACAAATTTGTTTTGGGGCTATCCAACGGGAATTTTGAACTGGTCATTACAGCGAACGATTATTTCACCTTCATGCTTAATCTGTGCCTGCCGTTTGGGTTGCTTTTTGAACTGCCGGTTGTCGTTTTGTTTTTGAGCCATTTGGGGATTCTCAACCCGCATCGCTTGGCTAAAATGCGCAAACCTGCCTATTTGGTGCTCGCGATTATCTCGATTACGATTACTCCGCCTGATTTTCTTTCCGATATTATGGTAATTGTGCCACTCATCGTTTTATATGAAATCTCCATTACTATCTCGCGTTTCGTACACGGCAAACGTGTGCAGGAGACAGCGGTTTCTCCGGAAAATATGATATGATGCTCTCGACTATATTATCGGGAGAGAGCGCAGATGCACGTTTATGTTAACGGTACGATTTATCCGGCTCAAGAGGCTACAGTATCGGTATTGGACCACGGTTTTTTGTACGGTATTGGTTTGTTTGAAACGTTACGTGTATACGACCGCAAGCTATTTCTATGGGATGCTCATTACGCCCGGCTTTGTTCCGGGCTTTTTGCGTTGCAGATTCAACCTGCTTGGACAAAGGAAGAGCTGGCTGAAGCCATCTTGATGACCATAGATGCTAACGAGTTGCGAGATGCTTACGTCCGCTTGAGTATTACGGCCGGCTCAGAAGGAGTGGGCTTGGTAGCAGGGGGGTACGAGCGTCCGTCCTTATTCGTATTTGCCAAACCTGTAGCACCTCTGGCAGTACCTCCTCCGCCAAAACGATTGCAGACATTGGCGTTGGCTAGACAAACAGCGGAAGGCCAGCAGCGCTTTAAATCGCACAATTACTTAAACAACGCGCTTGCACGCCAAGAACTCGGCGCCCGTCCCGATGTTGAAGGTCTATTTTTAACGCATGATGGCTTCGTGGCGGAAGGAATTGTGAGCAATGTATTCTGGGTCAAGAACGGCAAGTTGTTTACCCCTTCTATAGATACGGGCATTCTTGATGGTGTGACACGGCGACACGTTTTGACGTTGGCACAGCAATTATCGATGCCTGTCGAAGAAGGGCGATATCGCTTGGAAGATCTGCTCAACGCTGATGAAGTTTTTACGACAAATTCCGTGCAAGAAATCGTTCCGATTACCGAAATTGACGGGCAATCCGTTCCTTCGACATATGGTACATATTCGTGCGAACTGCACCGCGCCTACCGTCAGTCTGTAGCGGCTAGCGAGTAAATTATGGTATGCTACTATTCAATGTGCGAAGACGGAAAAAGGGAGTTTGATCATGAAATACAATTCATTTCGAATCCATGCTGCGACCTTCGCTGAGATGGTATCGGAGCTTGTCAAAAGGGGAGTTCCTGTTCCGGAAGCCGAAGGCATGGCGGAAGCGGGGACGAGCCTAAAGATTCACACGGAAAATATGAGTGTGGCAAAAGCACAGAGTGTGAGAGAGATTATGCACTCTTTTGATGCGGAAGCCATTATTTCAGACCAACCAGGTAATGCCGACAAAAAATACGTGCTGTTGTTGGCTTCACATAAGCAGATGGATTTGGCGTTGGATTATATGAAGACCCAAACAGAAGAACTACGAGCGTTGGCGGCAGAGGTACGGGAAGTTTTAGCTATGCCTGCCAAGCTTCGTGCGCGCCGCGAACTGAACTGTGGCCAGTATGTCCTGCCATTAGGAGAGCGAACGCTAGTCATGGGCATTTTGAATGTGACACCTGATTCATTCTCAGATGGCGGTCGCTATGTCGATGTGGAGGCAGCACTGGCACAAGCGCGTGCGATGGTTGAGGCCGGAGCTGACCTGATTGATATCGGGGGAGAATCGACACGTCCGGGGTCAGAAGTAGTCGATGAGGCGACGGAGCTGGACAGAGTGCTGCCAGTCATTCGGATACTTTCGCAGGAATTGTCTGTTCCGCTGTCCATTGACACATACAAAGCGGCGGTTGCAGAACGGGCTATTTTGGAAGGCGCACATATCATTAATGACGTATGGGGAGCGAAGCGTGACCCACGGATGGCAGAGGTAGCTGCTCGTCTAGATGTGCCCATTATCCTGATGCATAATCGTGAAGACACGGACTATCACGACTTTTTCCCAAACTATATCAAAGACCTGCGTGAGTCAGTACAGATTGCCTTGCAGGCAGGGGTAAAACAGGAGCGAATCATCCTTGATCCGGGGATCGGCTTTGTAAGGACTGTCGAGCAAAATCTCGAAACGATGCGCAGGCTGGATGATCTGGTAGGGCTGGGCTATCCCGTTCTGCTTGCCACCTCACGCAAGCGGATGATCGGTCATGTTCTCGATTTGCCCGTAGATGAACGTGTCGAAGGTACGGCAGCGACAGTTGCCCTCGGGGCGGCAAAAGGCTGTCATATGGTACGGGTGCATGATGTCAAAGAAATGAAGCGCGTGACGAAGATGATGGATGCGATGCTAAGAGGGGGCATTTAACCTTGGATAAAATCTACTTCAATAGCATGTCTTTTTACGGATATCACGGTGTGTTTGGAGCAGAGGCTGAGCTGGGCCAACGTTTTTATGTCGATCTGGAGCTATCGCTCGATTTATCCAAGGCCGGAGCAAGTGACGATCTTCACGATACAGTCAATTACGCCGATATCTTTACTTGTGTGCAAAAAATTGTCGAGGGTGAACGATTTCATCTGGTAGAAAAACTGACTGCTGTGATAGCAGAACGTCTATTGGGGCAATTCCCCTTGCATGAAGTTAAAGCAAAAGTGACCAAGCCGAATCCGCCGATCAATGGGCATTATGAGTCGGTTGCGATTGAGATGATCCGTAGAAGAGAGGATTTTGCTTCATGACAGTTTGTGCGTATTTGGCGCTAGGCTCCAACCTCGGGGATCGGGCACAGAATTTGCGCCGAGCAATACAGAGATTGAACGAGCAGCCTGGAATTCGCGTGCTGCGTGTCTCCTCTGTTTATGAGACTGATCCATTTGGTTACGTCGAACAAGATGCATTTTTGAATATGGCGATCGCTGTGGAAACAGAACAGAGCCCGGATCAACTGCTAGAGACAGCTTTGTCAGTAGAGCGAGAGCTGGGTCGTGTGCGAACGGTTCGATGGGGACCGCGCACGATTGATATTGACTTACTGCTGTACGGGACATCTCGTGTTTCGCAAGACAATCTCATGATTCCTCATCCCGGGCTGAGCGAGCGTGCTTTTGTACTCGTGCCGCTTCGAGACGTTTGGGAAGGCGGCGTTTTACCTGAGCATAACCAGACCATTGATCATTATCTTTCCTTATTGGTAGAAGATCACAAGGGGGTACGTGAGTGGGGAACAATCAACTGGGAAATCGAATCCGGTCCTTCCGAAAGCTAAAAGGGTATACACAACAGTCCCTTTCGGAAAAGATGGGAGTGTCACTGTCGTTTGTTGGATCACTAGAGAGAGGAACTCGTACGCCAACAGAGCCTGTATTACGGAGGATCGCCAGCACTTTACAGGTAGACTACGATGAATTATGTGCTAAAAATAAGTGATGTAATGAAGTTTGGATAGGATTGTCCTCTCCAAGACCCCGACTAAGCGGGAATAAGGAGGCGAAAAATAGATGAAAATCGGTAATATCGAATTAAAGAACAACGTAGTTCTCGCTCCAATGGCAGGTGTTTGTAATCCTGCTTTTCGTCTGATTGCCAAGGAGTTCGGTACTGGCTTGGTTTGCGCTGAGATGGTAAGCGACAAGGGCATCGTGCACGGAAACAAAAAAACGATGGATATGCTGTTTGTCGACGAACGCGAAAAACCACTAAGTTTGCAGATTTTTGGTGGAGACAAGGAAACTTTGGTGAGTGCGGCGAAATATGTAGACCAGCATTCGAATGCGGATATCATTGATATCAACATGGGCTGTCCTGTGCCGAAAATTACGAGCTGCGATGCAGGTGCGCGTCTGTTGCTCGATCCAGATAAAATCTACGAAGTGGTGTCTGCTGTGGTCGATGCGGTCGACAAGCCGGTCACCGTGAAGATGAGATTAGGCTGGGACGAAGATCATCTGTACGTACTGGATAACGCCAAGGCAGTTGAACGTGCAGGCGGCAAAGCGGTTGCTGTTCATGGACGTACCCGCGTACAAATGTACAAAGGGCAAGCGGACTGGGAATGGATCCGTCGCGTGAAGGAAACCGTTTCGATTCCGGTGATTGGTAACGGGGATGTCGCTACTCCTGAGGATGCGAGACGCATGCTGGATACAACGGGCTGTGATGGTGTTATGATTGGACGTGCTGCGCTCGGAAATCCATGGATGTTGTATCGCACCATTCAATACCTGACGACGGGCGAGCTTGGTCCAGAGCCAAACGCACGTGAAAAGATGAATATTTGTTTATTGCATGCAGAGCGTTTAATCGCGCTGAAGGGTCCGAGAGTGGGAGTCCTTGAGATGCGCAAGCACGCGGCGTATTACTTGAAAGGTTTGAAGGGCTCGACGCACACGAAAAATCTCGTGAATGCGGTTGAGACAGAAGAGGAGCTTCGCAGCGTCCTCATGAACTATGTCGACTGGATTGAAAACTACGCAGATGACAGCGAAGAACCGCTGGAAACAGCGCGTGATGAGGCTGTCAGCTACTAAAATTGGTGGTTCATTCCAGACATTGACAAGGGTTCCTTCATATCCTATAATACTCCGTAATATTGGGAGCCGAGCTGCCAGTCCACACTGGCAGCTTTACCTTTGAACCTCACAGGCGATTGCATTCTGCTGTATATTGTATAGAACATCTACATATAATCCTTTGTACTTTACCCAGTATAAATGGAATCATTTTTTAAAACGGGGGAATTGAACCATGTCTGAAAAAGAAGTCATCCTTACACCAGAAGGTTTAACGAAGCTGGAACAAGAGCTTGAAGATTTGAAAACGGTTAAACGCAAGGAAGTAGCTGCTCGTATTAAAGAAGCGATTAGCTTTGGAGATATCAGTGAGAACTCTGAATACGAAGAGGCAAAGAATGAGCAAGCGTTCATCGAAGGCCGCATTCTGACGCTGGAAAAAATGCTGCGCAATGCCCGTATCATCACAAATGAAGATGTAGATACAGGTGTTGTAAGCGTTGGTTCCCGTGTGAAACTGAAAGACCTCGAGTTCGGTGATGTTGTCGATTACACGATTGTAGGTTCTGCTGAATCCGATCCGATGAACAACAAGATTTCCAACGAGTCCCCGGTAGGTCAAGCGCTCCTCGGCAAAGCAAAAGGTGCGATTGTTGACGTGAACGTACCGGCAGGAGTCATTCAGTACGAGATTCTTGATATTAACCTGTAAGCAGTCGATCTATGGCGTACCTTTTGCGAGGTACGCCGTATCGCTATTATAAAAGTCTGTACAAAATTGTTAATGCAGGCATTTTCTAGAGGAGTGAGTGAAATGGCAAACGAGCAAGACCTTCAACAAGAAGAACAGCAACAGGAAGGGCTCCACGAGCTTCTTCAAGTGCGTCACGACAAAATGAATCAATTGCGTGAGTGGGGCTTTGATCCGTTCGGTAAAAAATTCGAGCAAACGCATCACGCTGCAGATATAACGAAAGCTTTTAGTGAAAAGAGCAAGGAAGAGCTGGAAGCGGAAGAGAACGTGGTTACGATTGCAGGCCGCTTGATGGCGAAACGTGGAATGGGTAAGGCGAGCTTTGCTCAACTGCTGGATCGTTCCGGTCAGATTCAAATCTACGTCCGTCAGGATACCGTTGGCGAAGAGCTGAGCAAAGTATTTGATTTGGCTGATATCGGTGACATGATCGGTGTAACTGGTGTTGTTTTCAAAACCAAAACCGGCGAGCTCAGTGTAAAAGCAAAGGAAGTATCCTACCTGACCAAATCACTGCGTCCACTGCCTGAGAAATACCATGGCCTCAAAGATATCGAGACCCGTTACCGTAAGCGTTACGTGGATTTGATTGTGAATCCAGAAGTTCGCGATACGTTCATTACTCGTAGCCGCATTCTTACTTCGATGCGTCGTTATTTGGACAACCTTGGCTATCTGGAAGTAGAAACACCTACACTCCATGCGATTGCCGGTGGTGCATCTGCTCGTCCATTTATCACGCACCACAATGCATTGGATATGCAACTGTATATGCGTATTGCAATTGAGCTGCACTTGAAACGCCTGATTGTCGGTGGTCTGGAAAAGGTATATGAAATCGGTCGCGTTTACCGCAACGAAGGGATCTCTACTCGTCACAACCCTGAGTTCACGATGATTGAGCTGTACGAAGCTTATGCCGACTACCAGGATATCATGAGCCTGACTGAAGAAATGGTTGCTCATATTGCACAGGAAGTATTGGGCACTATGAAAATTCAGTACCAAGGCAATGAGATTGACCTGACACCAAAATGGCGTCGTGTACACATGGTAGATTTGATTAAGGAAAATCTGGGCGTCGATTTCTGGAAGGAAATGAGCGACGATGAAGCGCGTGCTTTGGCAAAAGAGCATGGCGTATCCGTTGAGCCTCACCATACGTTCGGACATGTAGTGAATGAATTCTTTGAGCAAAAGCTGGAGCATACGTTGATTCAGCCTACCTTTGTTTACGGTCATCCTGTGGCAATTTCGCCATTGGCGAAGAAAAATGACCAGGATCCGCGATTCACGGATCGTTTTGAGCTGTTTATCGTAGCTCGTGAGCATGCTAATGCATTTACAGAGCTCAATGATCCAATTGACCAGCGCGAACGTTTTGAAGCACAGCTCTTGGAAAAAGAAGCTGGTAACGACGAAGCGCATGATATGGACGACGATTTCATTGAAGCGCTTGAATATGGTATGCCGCCAACTGGAGGATTAGGAATCGGAATTGACCGCCTGGTAATGCTTTTGACCAACTCTCCTTCTATTCGCGACGTACTGCTGTTCCCACATATGCGCAACCGTGACTAGTCTTGCAGAATAGAACCATCTGAGAAAAACTCAGGTGGTTTTTATTTTTTTACTTGCACTTAAAAAGGTTAAGTGTTATATTAATACCTGTTCTTCTTTTTTACTGAATCGATCACAAAAAAAGATGTGAAAATAGTTCTTGCTTTTCCTTCGGGGTTTGTGATAGATTAATGAGGTCGCTGAAAAACACGTTGAAAAAACTTGTTGACACGACCTGGACAACCTGATAAGATGAAATGGTTGTTGTGAAAATGCTCT
>NZ_JABSUZ010000045.1:0-42615 GCF_013284345.1 Brevibacillus sp. MS2.2 | reverse complement strand
CGTTATTTATGTCCGCATCGACCGTACGCGAAAAATCCCGGTAACGGTTCTTTTGCGTGCGTTGGGCTTTGGTTCCGACATCGAGATTCTCAACTTGCTGGGTGAAGATGAATACATCAAGAACACGCTGGAAAAAGACAATACCGATTCTACGGAAAAAGCGCTTATTGAAATCTACGAGCGTCTTCGTCCGGGTGAGCCACCAACAGTCGAAAATGCGAAGAGCCTCTTGATCTCTCGTTTCTTCGACCCTAAGCGCTATGATTTGGCTTCTGTTGGTCGTTATAAAATGAACAAAAAGCTTCATTTGAAAAACCGTCTGTACAACCAACGTTTGGCTGAAACGCTGATCGATACGACAACAGGTGAAATTTTTGCCGAAGCAGGTCAAATGATTGACCGTCGTGTCCTGGATCGCATCGTGCCAGCGCTGGAAGGCAATGTGGGCTTTATCGACGTTCGCACACATGGCGGTGTACTGGAAGATGAAGCGATTCATTTGCAATCTATCAATATTTTCTCTCCGATTGAAGATGGCAAGATCATCAAAGTAATCGGAAACGGAAATGTAGATAAGTCCTTCAAACATATTACGCCGGCGGACATCGTATCGGCGATCAACTATTTCATGAACCTCCTGCACAGTGTAGGTTCCACAGACGATATTGACCACTTGGGTAACCGTCGTCTGCGTTCCGTTGGTGAACTGTTGCAGAACCAGTTCCGTATTGGTTTGTCCCGTATGGAGCGTGTGGTTCGTGAGCGCATGTCCATTCAGGATCAAAACCAAATTACACCGCAAGCTCTCATTAACATCCGTCCAGTGATTGCCTCACTGAAGGAGTTCTTTGGTAGCTCGCAGTTGTCCCAGTTCATGGATCAAACAAATCCATTGGCTGAGCTGACGCACAAACGCCGTCTGTCCGCACTCGGACCTGGTGGTTTGACGCGTGAGCGCGCGGGCTTCGAAGTGCGCGACGTTCACCATTCCCACTACGGTCGTATGTGTCCAATTGAGACGCCAGAGGGACCAAACATTGGTTTGATCAACTCCCTGTCGTCCTTTGCACGCATTAACGACTACGGATTTATCGAAACGCCTCGTCGTAAAGTTGATCCAGAAACAGGCTTCGTGTTGACTGATATCAGCTACTTGACTGCTGATGAGGAAGACGTGTTCAACGTGGCACAGGCAAATCAGCCACTTGATGAAGATGGCCGTTTCGTAAACGACATGGTAATCTGCCGTCGTAAAGGTGAGATCTTGAGCGTACCGCGCGACAAGGTAGACTTCATGGACGTATCGCCGAAGCAGGTTGTATCCGTTGCGACAGCGCTGATTCCGTTCCTCGAGAATGATGACGCCAACCGCGCACTGATGGGTTCAAACATGCAGCGGCAGGCCGTTCCGCTTTTGATTCCACAAGCACCGTTTGTCGGTACGGGTATGGAGCATAAAGCAGCGCAAGACTCCGGCGTGGCGATCGTTGCCAAGCATCCGGGTCAAGTTGAGCGCGTAACGGCTCGCGAAATCTGGATTCGTCGTTACCAAGAAATCGACGGCAGAAAAGTTGCTGGCGATCTCGATAAATACAAAATGCACAAGTTTATCCGTTCCAACCAAGGTACCTGCATCAACCAGCGTCCAATCGTAAGCACTGGAGACTGGATTGAAAAAGGCGATATCATTGGGGACGGCCCATCCACTGAAAAAGGTGAATTGGCTCTCGGTCGTAACGTAATCGTTGCGTTTATGACGTGGGAAGGATACAACTACGAAGACGCGATTCTTCTGAGTGAAAAACTTGTAAAAGATGACGTGTATACGTCTATCCATATTGAAGAATACGAGTCCGAAGCTCGCGACACCAAGCTGGGTCCAGAGGAAATCACTCGCGATATTCCAAACGTTGGGGAAGATGCTCTGAAAAACCTGGACGAACGCGGTATCATCCGTGTTGGTGCGGAGATTCAGGACGGCGACATTCTCGTTGGTAAGGTTACACCTAAAGGGGTTACTGAGCTGACAGCAGAAGAACGCCTCCTGCATGCCATCTTCGGTGAAAAAGCTCGTGAAGTTCGTGATACATCCCTGCGCGTACCACATGGTGGTTCCGGTATCATCGTAGACGTAAAAGTATTTACGCGTGAGAATGGCGACGAATTGCCACCAGGCGTAAACCAACTCGTTCGCGTTTACATCGCCCAAAAACGGAAAATCTCCGTGGGTGACAAAATGGCCGGTCGACATGGTAACAAAGGGGTTATCGCCCGCATCATGGCGGAAGAAGATATGCCGTTCCTGCCAGATGGCTCTCCAGTAGAGATCGTACTCAACCCGTTGGGCGTACCTTCGCGTATGAACATCGGTCAGGTATTGGAGACTCACTTGGGTATGGCAGCGAAACTTCTGGGTATCCACGTAGCAACGCCGGTATTCGACGGTGCACGTCAGGCAGAAGTATTCGAAACGTTGGAAGAAGCAGGTCTGGATCGTGACGGAAAAACGATCTTGTTTGATGGTCGTACAGGTGAACCGTTTGACCGCCGTGTAACGGTAGGTTGCGTGTACATGCTGAAACTGGCTCACTTGGTTGACGACAAAATCCATGCTCGTTCTACTGGTCCTTACTCTCTTGTTACGCAGCAGCCATTGGGTGGTAAAGCTCAATTCGGTGGACAGCGTTTCGGGGAGATGGAGGTTTGGGCATTGGAGGCATATGGTGCTGCCTACACCTTGCAAGAAATTCTTACTGTCAAGTCGGATGACGTCGTGGGCCGCGTGAAAACGTATGAAGCGATCGTTAAGGGCGAAAACGTTCCAGAACCAGGTGTTCCAGAGTCCTTCAAGGTATTGATTAAGGAACTCCAGAGCTTGGGTATGGACGTGAAGATTCTGTCCGGAGACGAGCAGGAGATTGAAATGCGTGAAATGGAAGACGAGGATGAAGGCAACGGTGAAAAACTGAACCTCGTTCTCGAAGGCGGAAGCTTGAACGAAGAGTAAGATTCCGGTACCAAGGGAGGTAACGCCCTGTGATTGACGTGAACAACTTCGAATATATGAAGATCGGCTTGGCTTCCCCCGATAAGATCCGTTCGTGGTCTTTCGGGGAAGTGAAGAAGCCAGAGACGATCAACTACCGCACACTGAAACCGGAAAAAGACGGCTTGTTCTGCGAACGCATCTTTGGACCGACCAAGGACTGGGAATGCCATTGCGGTAAATACAAGCGTGTTCGTTATAAAGGTGTAGTGTGCGACCGTTGTGGCGTGGAAGTGACCCGCGCCAAAGTACGGCGTGAGCGTATGGGGCACATTGAACTGGCTGCCCCAGTTTCTCACATCTGGTACTTCAAAGGGATTCCAAGCCGTATGGGCTTGGTGCTCGACATGTCCCCTCGTTCCCTGGAGGAAGTAATCTACTTTGCTTCTTACGTAGTAACAGATCCAGGTGACACTCCTCTCGATAAAAAGCAATTGCTCTCCGAAAAAGAGTATCGCAATTATCGTGAGAAATACGGCCACTCCTTCCAAGCGATGATGGGAGCAGAAGCAATTAAACGCCTGCTTGCAGAAATTGATCTGGATAAAGACGTGGAAACGTTAAAAGAAGATTTGAAAACGGCACAAGGCCAGCGTCGCAACCGTGCGATCAAGCGTCTGGAAGTGCTCGAGGCATTCCGCAACTCCGGTAACCACCCGGATTGGATGGTTCTCGACGTACTGCCGGTTATCCCGCCAGAGCTTCGTCCAATGGTTCAGTTGGATGGTGGACGTTTTGCCACTTCCGACCTGAATGACCTGTACCGCCGTGTAATCAACCGTAATAACCGTCTGAAGCGCCTGCTCGAACTGGGTGCTCCTGACATTATCGTACAAAACGAGAAACGCATGCTGCAGGAAGCAGTAGACGCGCTCATCGACAACGGTCGTCGTGGACGTCCGGTAACAGGACCAGGTAACCGTCCTTTGAAATCTCTCAGCCACATGTTGAAAGGTAAACAAGGTCGTTTCCGTCAAAACCTGCTCGGTAAGCGTGTTGACTACTCCGGTCGTTCCGTTATCGTTGTAGGACCTAACCTGAAGATGTATCAGTGCGGTTTGCCTAA
This sequence comes from Brevibacillus sp. MS2.2, assembly GCF_013284345.1. Classification (NCBI taxonomy): domain Bacteria; kingdom Bacillati; phylum Bacillota; class Bacilli; order Caryophanales; family Paenibacillaceae; genus Brevibacillus; species Brevibacillus sp. MS2.2. The sequence continues at coordinate 38,503 of NZ_JABSUZ010000045.1, read as the reverse complement.
AGAAATGGCACTGGAGCTCTTCAAGCCGTTCGTGATGAAAGAGCTGGTTTCCAAAGGCCTCGCTCACAACATCAAGAGCGCAAAGCGCAAGGTTGAGCGCGTTCAGCCAGAGGTATGGGACGTTCTCGAGGACGTTATTCGTGAGCACCCTGTACTGTTGAACCGTGCCCCTACCTTGCACCGTCTGGGTATCCAGGCATTCGAACCAGTTCTGGTTGAAGGCCGTGCGATCCGTCTGCATCCGCTCGTTTGTACAGCGTACAACGCGGACTTTGACGGTGACCAAATGGCGGTTCACGTTCCGTTGTCTGCTGAAGCACAGGCGGAAGCCCGTATCCTCATGCTGGCAGCGCAGAACATCTTGAACCCGAAAGACGGTAAACCGGTAGTAACTCCATCCCAGGACATGGTGCTTGGTTCTTACTACCTGACACTAGAGCGCGAAGGCGACAAAGGCGAGGGTACGATTTATCGCGATCCTCACGATGCGATTGCCGCTTATCAGCAAGGCTTTATCAGCCTGCATACGCGCATCGCACTGCCAGCAAAACGCTTGAGCAAAACCAGCTTTACTGAGCGTCAAGAGAACGCGCTTCTCGTAACGACAGTAGGTAAAGTAATTTTCAATGAAATTTTCCCTGCAGATCTGCCGTTCATCAACGTACCAACGAAAGGCAACCTGCAAAACATGGTTCCTGACGAATACTTTATTTTCGATAAAGGTACCAACGTTACTGAGTTCATCAAGAACCTGCCTGATCCAGGCGCGGTGAAAAAAGGCTTCTTGGGAACCATCATTTCCGAGTGCTTCCGTCGCTTCGGTACGATGAAAACGTCCATGATCCTCGATAGAATCAAGGAACTGGGCTTCACGTACTCGACAAAAGCAGGTATCACGATTGCCGTAGCGGACATTGCGGTACCAGGAAAGAAAAAAGACATTCTCGACGCAGCGGATGAAAAGGTTGCAACTGTCATGACGCAGTTCCGTCGCGGTTTGATCACCGAGGACGAGCGCTATGACCGCGTAATCTCTATCTGGTCCAAAGCGAAGGATGAAGTAACAGACGTTTTGATGAAGTCCATGGATAAGTTCAATGCGATCTTCATGATGGCGAACTCCGGTGCCCGTGGTAACGTATCCCAGATCACTCAGTTGGCTGGTATGCGCGGTCTGATGGCGAACCCATCCGGTCGAATCATTGAGTTGCCGATTAAATCCAACTTCCGTGAAGGTCTGACGGTATTGGAGTACTTTATCTCCACGCACGGTGCGCGTAAAGGTCTCGCCGATACAGCCTTGCGTACAGCGGACTCGGGTTACCTGACTCGTCGTCTGGTAGACGTTGCCCAAGACGTGATTGTACGCGAAACTGATTGTGGAACAGATAAAGGTATCCGTGTAACAGCAATCAAGGATGGTAAGGAAGAAATCGAGAAGTTGTCTGATCGTCTGGTTGGACGTACTTGCTTCGAGACTTTGCGCCACCCTGAGACAAAAGAAATCATCGTGCACCGCAATGAGGAGATCTCTGAAGAGGTTGCCGAGTATATCGAAAAAGTAGGAATCACTAACGTTTATATCCGTAACGTACTCGCTTGCCGCACCAGCCATGGTGTCTGCAAATTGTGTTACGGACGCAACCTGGCGACAGGAGCCGAGGTGGAAGTGGGAGAAGCAGTCGGTATTATCGCTGCACAATCCATTGGTGAGCCGGGTACCCAGCTGACCATGCGTACCTTCCATACTGGTGGGGTTGCGGGAGACGATATTACCCAAGGTTTGCCGCGTATTCAGGAGTTGTTCGAAGCGCGTAATCCGAAAGGGCAAGCAGTCATCTCCGAAATCGATGGTGAAGTTGTTGATATTCGCGAAGGGAAAGATCGTCGCGAGATCGAAGTACGTGGGGAAGCGGAGAACAAAGTGTATGCAGCACCGTATGGCTCGCGCATCAAGGTTTCTGTTGGTCTCAAGCTGAATGCCGGTGACGAGCTCACGGAAGGTTCCGTAGACCCGAAAGAAATGCTCAAAGTTCGCGGTATGCGCGGCGTTTCCAACTACATCTTGCAAGAGGTACAAAAAGTTTACCGTATGCAAGGGGTAGAAATTAACGACAAGCACGTAGAGGTTATGATTCGTCAGATGCTGCGCAAACTGCGCGTTATCGACAGCGGAGATACAGACCTCTTGCCAGGTTCCTATGTTGAGGTTCCTGAATTTGAGCAAGCGAACGCAAAAGTTCTCATGGAAGGCAGAAATCCAGCAGTGGGCCGTCCGGTTCTTCTGGGGATCACCAAAGCATCCCTCGAAACCGACTCCTTCCTGTCGGCAGCATCCTTCCAAGAAACGACTCGCGTTCTTACCGATGCAGCGATCAAAGGAAAAGTGGACCGCTTGCTAGGTTTGAAAGAGAACGTTATTATCGGGAAGCTGGTTCCAGCAGGTACCGGTATGTCACGTTACCGCAATGTAAAAGTTGCTAGTCAAGTAGATTACGAAGCAGAGCTGGAAGCAGCGAAAGCTGAGCAAGAAGCAGTTTCTGTAGAGTAATGGCGGGAAAAGCGCCCATCACCGATTGGTGGGCGCTTTCCTAAATAAAAAATATGAGATGGGCGTTGACAACAACTAGCCCACCTGATATTATATTCAAGTGTGCCTGACATCTGTACTTTGGAGGATATGAGAATCATGTCTTATGAAAAAGTAGAGCGGGCCAAGGACTTGACAATCGGCATTAAGCAGACGATCAAAGCTGTTGAAAGCCAACAGGTAGAAGCAGTGTATATCGCTGTTGATGCAGATAAGCGTTTGACCCAAAAAGTCGAGCTCCTTTGCAAAGAGAAGGGTGTTCCAGTCATTCATGTAGATTCCATGCGTCGTTTAGGCAAAGCGTGTGGAATTGAAGTGGGAGCGGCTACCGCTGCGATTAAAAAAAGTGGTTAACGATGTTTTTGTCTGTGGTTACACGTTGCGTAATACTGGACAAGGACTTTCTATTTGACCTAAAAATGACTCACCTGGATCTGTGGTCTTGAAGATTGGGTATTAAGAAGGGAGGTAACATCATGCCTACAATTAACCAATTGGTGCGTAAAGGTCGCGAGGATAAGGTTGTGAAGTCGAAGTCCCCAGCTCTTCAAAAGGGGTACAACAGCTTCAAGAAAAGCCAAACCAACCAAAGCTCTCCTCAAAAACGTGGTGTTTGCACTCGTGTAGGTACCATGACTCCGAAAAAACCGAACTCCGCGTTGCGTAAATACGCTCGTGTGCGTTTGACAAACGGAATCGAGGTAACAGCTTACATCGGTGGTATTGGCCACAACCTGCAAGAGCATAGCGTCGTGCTGGTGCGCGGCGGTCGTGTAAAAGACTTGCCAGGGGTACGCTACCATATCGTTCGTGGTGCTCTTGACACTGCTGGTGTGAACAACCGTAAACAAGGTCGTTCCAAATACGGTACTAAGCGTCCGAAGCCAGGTCAAGCAGCAGCGAAGAAGTAATAAAAAAAGCGCCTGTGAAGTGGCGTGAATTTATATCGAAAAGAAGGAGGGAATACGATGCCTCGTAAAGGTCCTGTAACCCGTCGTGACGTGCTGCCTGATCCTATTCACAACAGCAAGTTGGTTACTCGCTTGATTAACCGCCTGATGTTGGATGGTAAGCGCGGTGTAGCTCAGAACATTCTCTACAACGCATTTGACATCATCCAGGAGCGCACAGGTCGCAACCCGATGGAAGTGTTTGAAGAAGCACTGAAAAACGTAATGCCAGTACTGGAAGTTAAAGCTCGCCGTGTAGGTGGTGCTAACTACCAAGTACCAATCGAAGTAAAACCGGAGCGCCGTACCACTCTTGGTCTGCGTTGGATGGTTAACTACTCCCGTAACCGTGGAGAGAAAACCATGGAACAACGCTTGGCTAACGAGATCATGGACGCTGCTAACAACACCGGTGCAGCAGTTAAAAAGCGTGAAGACACGCACAAGATGGCTGAAGCGAACAAAGCGTTTGCTCACTATCGCTGGTAGAAATTGAATCGGGTGTCCGTTTTGGATACCCGTTTATTCTCAAACTCGAGTATGGAAGGAGCATACCTAATGGCTCGCGAGTTCTCTTTGCCGAATACGCGTAATATCGGTATCATGGCTCACATCGATGCTGGTAAGACGACGACTACTGAGCGTATTCTGTTCTACACTGGTCGTGTTCACAAAATTGGTGAGGTGCACGAAGGTGCAGCTACCATGGACTGGATGGAACAAGAGCAAGAGCGCGGTATTACCATTACTTCGGCTGCTACTACTGCTCAATGGGCTGGTCATCGTATCAACATCATTGATACACCAGGTCACGTAGACTTCACTGTAGAAGTTGAGCGCTCCCTGCGCGTTCTTGACGGTGCTGTAACCGTTTTTGACGCAAAAGGTGGCGTTGAGCCGCAAACCGAAACAGTATGGCGCCAAGCTGACCGCTATGGCGTACCGCGCATGTGCTACATCAACAAAATGGATATCATGGGTGCTAACTTTGATATGTGCTTGGGTCAGATCAAATCTCGCCTGGGTGCAAATCCAGTAGCTATCCAATATCCAATCGGTGCAGAAGATCAATTCAAAGGTATGGTTGACCTGATTGAAATGAAGGCAATCGTATATACTGATGACTTGGGTAAAACTTCTGACTCCGCTGAAATTCCTGCTGACATTCTGGCACGTTGCGAAGAACTTCGCATGGCTATGGTTGAAGCAGCAGCTGAACAAGACGAAGAGCTCATGATGAAGTACTTGGAAGGCGAAGAGCTGACCAACGACGAAATTCGTGCTGCTCTGCGTAAGGGTACTATCGAGTGCAAACTGACGCCGGTAATGTGCGGTTCTTCTTACAAGAACAAAGGTGTTCAGCCTATGCTGGACAACGTAGTTGCTTACCTGCCGTCTCCGGTAGATATCCCTGCAATTAAAGGTACATTGCCAGATACTGAAGAAGAAGTTGATCGTCCAGCTGACGACAACGGTCCGTTCTCTGCTCTTGCGTTCAAGATCATGACTGACCCGTATGTTGGTCGTTTGACTTTCTTCCGCGTATACTCCGGTGTACTGAACTCCGGTTCTTACGTTCTCAACTCTACCAAGGGTAAACGTGAGCGCGTTGGTCGTATCCTGCAAATGCACGCAAACCACCGTGAAGAGATCACAACGGTTTACTCCGGTGACATTGCTGCAGCTGTAGGTTTGAAAGATACAACAACTGGTGATACTCTGTGTGATGAAAAGGCTCCTGTAATCCTTGAGTCTATGGACTTCCCAGAGCCAGTTATTTCTGTTGCGATTGAACCAAAATCCAAAGCAGACCAAGACAAGATGGGTATCGGCCTGTCCAAGCTGGCTGAAGAGGATCCAACGTTCAGAACTCGCACAGATGAAGAGACTGGTCAAACAATCATTTCCGGTATGGGTGAGCTTCACCTGGAGATTATCGTAGACCGTCTGAAACGCGAATTTAAAGTCGAGTCGAACGTTGGTGCTCCACAGGTTGCTTACCGTGAAACATTCCGTAACACAGCCAAAGTGGAAGGTAAATTCGTTCGTCAGTCCGGTGGTCGTGGTCAATACGGTCACGTTTGGGTGGAATTCGCTCCTCTCGAGCCGGGTCAAGGCTTCCAATTCGAAAACAAAATCGTTGGTGGTGTAGTACCACGCGAATACATCCCTGCTGTTCAAGCGGGTATCGAAGAGTCTATGAAAAATGGTGTTATCGCTGGCTTCCCGCTGGTTGATATCAAAGCTACTATCGTAGACGGTAGCTACCATGATGTTGACTCCAACGAGATGGCATTTAAAGTAGCAGGTTCTCTCGCTCTGAAAGAAGCTGCGAAAAAATGTGGCGCTGTACTGCTCGAGCCAATCATGAAAGTAGAAGTTACAATGCCAGAAGAGTACATGGGCGACGTTATGGGCGACCTGAACTCCCGCCGCGGTCGTATCGAAGGTATGGAAGCTCGTGCAAATGCACAAGTAATCCGTGCAATGGTACCACTGTCCGAGATGTTTGGTTACTCCACAATTCTTCGTTCCCGTACCCAAGGCCGTGGCGTTTACTCCATGGTGATCGACCACTACGAAGAAGTACCTAAATTTATCGCTGAAGAGATCATCAAGAAATCTAAAGGCGAATAATTACAGGTTACAGCTTTATCTTGCAATCAGAAAGGTTTACAATATTGAAGGGACAACCATTCGTAAGGTAAACCTTTCTTCAAACCATAAAACCCTTATATATAAGGAGGCTTTCCTCTCATGGCAAAAGCGAAATTTGAGCGTAATAAACCGCACGTTAACATTGGTACCATCGGTCACGTTGACCACGGTAAAACTACCCTGACTGCTGCTATTACAACTGTATTGGCACAACAAGGTAAAGCACAAGCTATGAACTATGCTGCAATTGACGCTGCTCCAGAAGAAAAAGAGCGCGGTATCACAATCAACACTGCTCACGTTGAGTACGAAACAGACAACCGTCACTATGCTCACGTTGACTGCCCTGGTCACGCTGACTACGTGAAAAACATGATTACTGGTGCTGCTCAAATGGACGGCGCAATCCTGGTTGTATCCGCAGCTGATGGCCCTATGCCACAAACTCGCGAGCACATCCTGCTCTCCAAACAAGTAGGCGTACCTTACATCGTAGTATTCATGAACAAATGCGACATGGTAGACGATGAAGAGTTGTTGGAACTGGTTGAAATGGAAATCCGTGACCTGTTGTCTCAATATGAGTTCCCAGGTGACGACACTCCAGTAATCAAAGGTTCTGCTAAAGAAGCTTTGGACAACCCAACTGGTGAGTGGGCTAAGAAAATCGCTGAACTGATGGAAGCGGTTGACACTTACATCCCAACTCCTGAGCGTGCAACTGACAAGCCGTTCCTGATGCCTGTAGAGGACGTGTTCACGATCACTGGTCGTGGTACTGTTGCTACTGGTCGTGTAGAGCGCGGTATCGTTAAAGTTGGTGACCAAGTAGAAATCATTGGTCTGGCTGAAGAAACAAAAGCAACAACTGTAACTGGTGTTGAGATGTTCCGCAAATTGCTGGATCAAGCTCAAGCTGGTGACAACATCGGTGCTCTGCTGCGCGGTGTAGACCGTAACGACATCGAGCGTGGACAATGCTTGGCGAAACCAGGTTCCGTTAAGCCTTACACTAAGTTCAAAGCAGAAGTTTACGTTCTGTCCAAAGAAGAGGGCGGACGTCACACTCCTTTCTTTGCTAACTACCGTCCACAATTCTACTTCCGTACAACTGACGTAACAGGTATCATCCAACTGCCAGAAGGCGTTGAAATGATCATGCCTGGCGACAACACTGAGTTCACTGTAGAACTGATCGCTCCAGTAGCGATGGAACAAGGTACTCGTTTCGCGATCCGCGAAGGTGGCCGTACAGTAGGCGCTGGCGTTGTAGCTTCTATCGACGCGTAAGATATACGGATACACAAAACCCGACAACTTTGGTTGTCGGGTTTTTTTATGTGCAATTATCGAACTTTTAAATAACTCCCATCAAAATCATTCAATTTGCCTCTTGTAGCAATATGCTACAATACCATCAGGATTGGATGGGGGATATTAGAGATGAAAAATAATGAGCGATTATTGTTTCTTATGCTTGCGGGTGTTGTCACGCTGTGGGGCTTGAACGTCGTCATGGTCAAGTATTTAACAACGTTTCCTCCATTATATGTCGCGGCTATACGCATGACTGTTGGTGGAATCTGTTTATCGCCACTCATCTTCATATACCGAAAGAGTTTGCGTTTTAGCAAAATAGATTGGTTCTTGTTGGCCGGAGTCGGTGCTAGTTCTATCGCGCTTCATCAAATAACGCTTGCAGCCGGTGTTCAATACACGACGGCAGGAAATGCCTCGCTTATTCTTGGATTAAATCCGTTGGCAACGGCGCTCTTGGCAATGCTTTTCTTAGGGGAAGGCATGTCGTTGAAAAAAGCGCTTGGCATTGGAATGGGTTTTGCAGGAGTGTTGATTGTTGTCATCTCTCAACACGGCGGTCTTCATATGAATGGCTGGGGAGATGCTATTATGTTTTTCTCCATGCTCATGTATGTAACGGGTGGCTTACTCATTCGGAAGTTGGTCGTAAGAGGTGTACCTGTACTCTTAATTACGGCTTTATCGCAAATGTTTGGGGTCATCTTCTTGTGGGGAGTCGCATTGACTGTTCAACCAGCTTCCTATTATCTATCTTTGGACGTTTCTTCCTTCCAGTGGCTTGTGATTTTTGCTTCAGGTGCGCTGTCAACTGCACTTGGTTCGATAGGCTGGAATTATGGGATACGTCAGCTCGGAGCAAGTCGAACAGCTGTTTTCTTAAATGGAATGCCGATGGCCAGTTTGGTATTTGCGGCGATATTCCTGGGAGAAAGCCTTCAACTCGTACACTTATTAGCACTGTGCATGATCGTAGGTGGTGTATATTTGGGATCTCGTAGCTTGGTGCGACCGAAAGCTACACGTGCGGCAGCAAGCTCTGATATAACAACAAAAGCGTAGGACAGTAATTGTCCTACGCTTTTTCTTATTGATCCCACTTATTGACCATATGGTGAGCAGTTAATCGCAACCGATCAAAGATTTGCTTGCGAATTTCGCCTTCCAGTCCAGTCAGGTCCATGGCTTTATCCATACAAGATAGCCAAGCCTCTGCCTGTATAGGTCCAATAGGGAACGGCATGTGTCGTGCTCTCAGCATCGGATGACCATGGGCGTCCGAATACAGGCTTGGGCCACCGAGAAACTGTGTCAAAAACTGATATTGACGTTCCTTCACGTGGGTTAAATCTTCAGGGAAGAGCTCGGTAATGTCGGGATGCTGCTTTACCAGATCGTAAAAGGTATCGACAAGACGGGCCAAAGTATCTGCACCGCCAATGATTTCATAAGGGGTTTGATTTACATCAGACATTGAGGAAACCCTCCATTTCATAACGATTACAACCATAAGTATAACGTCTTCCTTCTATTATAGAAAGATAACTTGGTGAGTTGGCAGGTAATCCCGCTTGCCTTTCTAAAAAAATGTAAATCAAGTAATAACATCCTTATATTGACAATAATAGATAATTCGAATATTATTGACAATAGCTTCCATATTTCGATTGTTCTGTCGGTTTATGGAAGTATGCAGTATTGAAGAATAGTGAAAGGAGGGGAATGCTAATGTTAAAAAAACTATTTGGTGTTTTTGCGGAGCCTGAGTGTGGTTGCGTAGAATTGGTTCAAAAATGTATTAAACGATCCACTTGCATAGATATCCAACCAAAAGTTCACGGTAAGGCTTTTGTTGAGGTCGATTGCACTTCAGGGAAAACATGCCATACGTACAAGCCGTTTTCATGCGGTTGCTAAATAACAAGAAATAACTAGAACTGATTTGTTTTCTCTAGTTATTTTGATATTTTTCTTTTGAGAGTGGATGTTTAGTGGTCATGGTTTATTCTTACAAAATGCCATGATCACTCCTCCACTTTATTTACTATCAATGAGTAAAAACTTAATAGGGGAGGAGCAACATGGAGTTATTTCTATTGTGTGCACTACTTCTATACTTCTATATTGGCCTAAAAGTCAGAAAAGAGTTAGGGGGACTAAAAGCGGAGGTTGTTTTGTTACCAAGCGCAATAGCTGGTACTCAGTCTCATAATACCTCGTATGATATCTGTCTAAGCGATTATGTAACCTTTCCGGCAGATAACATAGATTCCTGGATAGTTATGGTTGCTTCAGCAACTTGCCCAGCATGTCATGAAGAATTAGAGCAATTTCTTATTGAAAATGTAAAGTATAATATTCCCTTTTTTTGCCTAATAAAGAATGACAATATCACTGAAACAGACAGTTTTATAGAAAACTATAAAGAGAGCGTACACATTATTCCAATATCTGAAGAAGTTGTGGATCAAATGCAAATTGACTATTTCCCCACTTTTTTACACGTAATTGGAGATGGGACAATTAACAAACAGTCTCTCTTAGTAAAAACACTAGTAAAAGAGTTTAAGTAGCATCTTGATTTTGCACTTTAAAAGGGTGTTGAATATGAAACTAGACTACACAATTAAAGCTATAAAATATGTACGGAATGTAGCGAGCTGGTGGATAATCTATACTGCTGGCATTAATATTGCTTTGGGATTTGTGCCGATTACGCAAGTTTGGTTAACAAAAGAACTTATTAATGCCTTAAATGAAATTTTTCAAAGAACAACAGAAAGTTACTCTCATGTTATTGGAATATTACTAGTTCAATTTTTGTTAATTTTTATTTCGAGTGGTTTAGAGAAAGTAAAAACGTATATGGATAAGGTTGTTGAGTTAAAACTAACACACAACCTGCAAAAAAACGTTTTGGAAAAAATGTCGAGTGTTCCATATAGTTATTTTGACAAGCCTGAGTTTTATGATCACTTAAATAGAATCCAAAGTGGTCAAGGCGAAAATTTTATGGCACCTATCAAAAATTTATTTGAAATCTTTAAAACGACAATAAGTGTTATTTCATTGATAATTTACTTAGCGAGTATTCATTGGCTGTTAATCGTATTGAGCGTTTTAATAGCATTTCCCGTGCTTTACCTCAGAAGTAAGATGGGAATACAGAGATTTAATTTGATAATGAACCAAACCCCTATGTTAAGGGAAATTCAATATATACAATCTATTATAGAATTAAAGCAGTCTTCTAAGGAGATCAGACTATTTGGGTTAAAAGATTACTTACTACAGAGATGGTCTAAGCGTTACCAGGAAAAAGAGTCAGCCTTCTTAAACCTTTATCGCAAAGATCACTTACAGTCTATTTCTCTTGATGTGATTATACATATATTCTATGCATGCGCTGCAATATTTATCATTTCAATGGGACGTATAAATAGAATAACGATTGGCGATTTTTTTGCTATTATTCAAGCGGTACAAGCAACTCAAGGCGGTATCAATCAAATATCATCAGGTGTTGCGAGTATTTACGAAGAAAGTTTGTATATACGTGATTACTTTCAATTTATTGACTTTCACTCTGATTTGAATTGCGAAGCAGAAGGGATTTTGCCATTTCCCACACCATTAAAAAAAGGCATTAATTTAGAGAATGTGTCGCATTGTTATCAGGGTTCAAAGCAGAAATCTATAAGTGAAGTAACCCTTTCAATTACTCCAGGAGAAAAAGTTGCAATTGTTGGTGAAAATGGGTCAGGAAAAACAACGTTAATTAAGTGTTTAATTGGGCTGTATCAAGTAGATGAAGGGCAAATACTATATGACAATATACCAATAAATAAACTCAATAAGAAAAGTCTTTGGGAAAATACGGCGGTATTGTTTCAAGATTTTATGCAATATGCTTTTACGGTTAGAGAAAACATTGCATTTGGAAATGTGAAGCGACTTGAAGATCATGAGTGGTTGGAAGAAGTTTCAAAAATAAGTGGCATAGAAGAAGTAATAAATGATTTTGACAAGAAGTATGAAACATACTTAGGAAAATATCTCTTTGAAGGAGAAGACCTATCAGGTGGATTGTGGCAGAGAATTGCTCTCGCACGTGCTACATTTAGGAATGGGCAAATTGTAATATTTGATGAGCCGACAGCAGCGTTAGATCCATATGCTGAATTAAATTTTTTCAAACAGTTAAGAAACTTAACGAAAGATAAGACAACAATATTTGTAACACATCGGATTGTATCGGCTAAAATAGCTGATCGCATTATTGTAATGAAGAACGGCCAAGTGGTGGAAATGGGAGGTCACGAGGAGTTAATGGAAAGAAAACAAGAGTACTATAGGATGTATCAAAGTCAATCAAAATGGTATTCAGATCATTCTTCAGAATTACAGGAGTTGGTAGGATGGAAGAGTTAACATATGCTTGTTTAATTGGTTTTGCTACCTTATTTTTTAGTACTAGTGTCAATAAAATTAGAAATTTAGATAGTCATTTCATCATGATTAAGAACTATAAGATAATACCTAAGAAGCTGATACCATTCTTTCTCTATACAGAAATAACTCTAGAGATTATTGTCGGGATCACGTTAATGTTAGGTTTATACCAGGGATTGGGAATTTTCATTATGATAGGCTTGTTGTCTGTTTACAGTCTTGCAATCTCAATTAATTTATTGAAAGGAAATAATAATATATCCTGTGGCTGCGGTGGTCTAGTTGGTGATCACAAGCTTTCATGGAAGTTGGTTTTTAGAAATCTAGGGTTCCTTGCAGTCGCTGTATGGCTGTATCAATTTGATCATAATTGGAGCTTAATAGAATCAATAATAGCAGGAGATGCATTCTCCTATGAAATGCTCGTGATGATATTTATAGTTTTGGGGGGGATCCTTCATAGCAGTGTTATAAAGAACGTTATTAGCATAAGGCGAAGAGCAGTGGAATTGTTAAAATAAAGAAGGAGGAAAAGAAGTGAGCAATACTTGGGTTTTATCGAATATTTTCCTTTGGGTTATAGTATTGGTACAGTCATTAGTTATATTCTTTCTAGCTAAGTATGTTGTTGAGTTTTTAAATCGTTTTCGTCTTGTTAAGTATAATATTGAGGATATTGGGATCAAGCCAGGAGAAAAGGCTCCGTTTTTTCGTACAAAAGATACACAAGGAAATTTAGTCAAGCTCACAAATAATAATGGTCGTGCCACATTGTTATGCTTTGTAAGTGACAGCTGTGATTCATGCATTACTCTTCTAAAAGACTTTCATTTATTGGTTGATCGGTTCAATGGTAGAGTGAAAGTTATTACTGTTATAAAAACTACCGCTAATGAAAATTTATTACCTTCTGCTACTTATGCATCAACCGTTGTTAAAACAGACGAATTGTTTTTTAGTTACAACATTCAAAAAACACCGACACTTGTATTAATTGATAATGATTTCAGCGTATTGGCAGTTGAGATAGTGACGGATGTCCAATTAGCGTATGAAATGTTAGAACAAAAACTTGAGCTTCCTTTATACGCATAAACAGTGAAGAACTGGGCTCAACTTAAAAAAGTTGAAACTAAATCACCCCGGGTTTCGCAGGGTCTCTATTCTAGGAAGAGAGCACAATGCAAAAGAATGGGGTGTATTTTTTTTGATCAATGATCATCAGAATTTAATCATAATTAGATTCAAACTTTTAGAAATACTGATTGCACAGCTTCCTCGGGTTTTTTCATCTCTATAAATTCAATTCAACGTGAGTCCTAATGTCAGCTGATTTGGTTTTCCTTCTATTATATTAAGACAGGGAACGTTAGGAGTTGGCAGGTAATCCCGCTTGCCTTTCTTCCTTGAAATCTGTAATATGTTCAAGGTGAGCCATTCAGTAGGCACACTATGTACAAAAAAATATACGGAAACCCAAGAAAAAACTTGCGTTGCCCAAATCTTTTTAGTACAATATTGAATGTTGGTCATGGACTTGCGATGATGTGGGAGGTTGCTGACACACCCGGCCCCTTTGCCATGACCGGGGTGCAGGATATTTCCACGGAGAAATGTCTGTTTAAAAAATGGGCGAAAAAGGAGGGACTTCAATGGCAAAGCAAAAGATTCGTATTCGTTTGAAGGCGTATGATCACAAAATCCTGGATCAGTCCGCAGAAAAAATTGTGGACACTGCGAAGCGTTCCGGTGCTAACGTATCCGGTCCAATTCCACTCCCTACGGAGAAAGCAGTTTACACGATCCTGCGTGCGGTTCATAAGTACAAAGATTCTCGTGAGCAATTCGAGATGCGTACACACAAACGTTTGATCGACATCTTGAACCCAACACCACAAACAGTAGATGCTTTGATGCGTCTAGATCTGCCATCTGGTGTGGATATTGAGATTAAACTGTAAGGTCCCAAAAAGCGATACACGCGCAGACGTTGTCTTGATAAGCGTGTTACACCAAGCAACAAACCCTTAAAATGGCACCCCTGCGCATCGGTGGGGACTTGATACAACATAAAAACGTTTTACTGAAATAAGCACAGGAGGTGGCACAAATGACCAAAGGAATCTTAGGGAAAAAACTTGGCATGACTCAAGTTTTTGGTCCAAACGGAACAGCGACTGCTGTAACGGTCATCGAGGTTGGTTCCAACGTTGTTCTTCAGAAGAAAGACGTTGAGACTGACGGTTATGAAGCGATTCAAATCGGCTTCGAAGACAAAAAAGAACAGCGCGCTAACAAGCCGGAAAAAGGACATGCAGCAAAAGCTAATACTGCTCCTAAGCGCTTCGTTCGCGAAATTCGCGGAGTTAACCTCGCTGATTACGAGGTTGGTCAAGAGTTGAAGGCTGACATTTTTGCCGAGGGAGAAATGGTTGACGTAGCTGGCGTATCCAAGGGTAAAGGTTTCCAAGGTGCGATCAAACGTCACAATCAATCCCGCGGTCCTATGGCTCACGGTTCGCGTTACCATCGCGGTCCAGGTTCCATGGGTGCTGTAGCTCCGAACCGCGTATTTAAAGGTCAAACACTGCCAGGTCAAATGGGTGGCGACAACGTTACTATTCAAAACCTGGAAGTAATTAAAGTAGATGCAGAACGCAATCTGGTTCTCGTAAAAGGCTCCGTGCCTGGTCCGAAAAACAGCTGCGTACTGGTATCCACGGCAGTCAAGAAGAACTAGTAAGGAAAGGAGGAACTGACATGCCGAAAGTAGCTCTTTATAACCAAACCGGTTCTCAAGTTGGCGAAATCGATCTGGCAGACAGCGTATTTGGTATCGAGCCTAACAGCGCAGTTCTGTACGATGCGATCGTGATGCAACAAGCATCCCAACGCCAAGGTACACATGATGTAAAGAACCGTTCTGAAGTACGTGGTGGTGGCCGCAAGCCATGGCGCCAAAAAGGTACAGGTCGTGCACGCCAAGGTTCCATTCGCTCTCCGCAATGGAAAGGTGGCGGTGTTGTATTCGGTCCAACTCCGCGCAAATACGGTTACAAACTGAACCGTAAAGTTCGCCGTTTGGCTCTGAAATCTGCACTTTCCACGAAAGTACAAAACAACGAACTCCTGGTATTGGAAGCTCTGAACTTCGCAGCTCCTAAAACTAAGGAAATGACTGCTGTACTCAGCAGCCTGAAAGTAGATCGCAAAGTTCTGATCGTTACTTCCGAGTACGACCAAAACGTAGCGCTCGCTTCCCGCAATATCCCAGGTGCAAAAATCGTAGATGCTGCAGGCATTAACGTTCTTGATCTGGTAGCGCATGACAAAGTAATCGTGACGAAAGAAGCGGTTGCGAAAGTAGAGGAGGTGCTCGCATAATGAAGAGCCTTCATGATGTCCTTAAACGCCCTGTCATTACCGAGCGCACCACTGATATGATGGCTGAGAAGAAGTACGTTTTCGAAGTACCTCTCAAAGCCAACAAAACAGAAATCAAACAAGCTGTTGAAAAAGTATTTGGCGTAAAAGTAGAAGCAGTTAACACAGTTCGTGTACCTGCGAAACCAAAACGCTACGGAAAATACTCC
Source organism: Brevibacillus sp. MS2.2 (assembly GCF_013284345.1). Taxonomy (NCBI): domain Bacteria; kingdom Bacillati; phylum Bacillota; class Bacilli; order Caryophanales; family Paenibacillaceae; genus Brevibacillus; species Brevibacillus sp. MS2.2. The sequence goes on along the minus strand of NZ_JABSUZ010000045.1, from coordinate 22,943 downwards.
GGTTACACGTCCGAGTGGAAGAAAGCAATCGTTAAGCTGACTGATGACAGCAAAGAATTGGCCTTCTACGAGGGAGTATAACCTCGACGACTACCGAAAAGGAGGGTATTAACATGGGTATCAAAAAGTTTAAACCGACTTCTCCTGGTCGTCGCCAAATGACGGTTTCTACTTTCGAGGAGATCACCACGTCGACTCCCGAAAAATCCTTGTTGGCGCCTCTCAGCAAAAAAGCTGGTCGCAACAACCAAGGTAGAATTACCGTTCGTCATCAAGGTGGCGGTCATAAACGTAAATACCGTATTATTGACTTCAAACGTAACAAAGATGGTATCATTGGTCGCGTAGCAACCATTGAATACGATCCAAACCGTTCCGCTAACATCGCTCTGATCAACTATGCAGACGGTGAAAAGCGTTACATTATCGCTCCACACAACCTGAAAGTGGGCGACCAGATTGTATCCGGAGCAGATGCCGACATCAAAATCGGTAACGCACTGCCAATGGAGAAAATCCCGGTAGGTACTACTATCCACAACATCGAGCTGAAACCTGGTAAAGGCGGCCAATTGGTGCGCGCTGCTGGTACATCTGCTCAATTGCTTGGTCGTGATGGTGAGTTCGTAATCGTTCGCCTGTCTTCCGGTGAAACACGCCGCATCCACAACGTATGCCGTGCTACTATCGGTCAAGTAGGTAACCTGGATCACGAACTGTTGAACATTGGTAAAGCAGGACGTTCCCGCTGGTTGGGTATCCGTCCAACTGTTCGCGGTAGCGTAATGAACCCGAACGATCACCCACACGGTGGTGGTGAAGGTCGCGCTCCAATCGGTCGTAAAGCACCTGTTACTCCTTGGGGTAAACCAACCCTGGGTCTCAAGACTCGTAAGAAGAAGAACAAGTCCGACCAATACATCATCCGCCGCCGCAAGAAGTAAGGTAGGCTGATACTATAACCGAACGCCTTTGGCGAAGGGAGGTTCACTAATGGGACGTAGCTTAAAAAAGGGTCCTTTCGTGGATGACCACTTGATGAAAAAAGTTGACGAGCAAAATGAAAAGAACGAGAAACGCGTGATCAAAACTTGGTCTCGCCGTTCCACCATCTTTCCTGACTTCGTAGGACACACGTTTGCAGTTTACGATGGCCGCAAACATGTACCAGTTTACGTATCGGAAGACATGGTTGGTCATAAATTGGGTGAATTCGCACCAACTCGTACCTTCAAGGGTCACGTCGACAACGACAAGAAGTCCAAGAAGCGCTAATTTTCTCTTGACAGAGAGGAGGTACAAAGATGGAAGCAAAAGCAGTTGCACGCAATATTCGCATCGCGTCTCGTAAAGTCCGCCTGGTGGTAGACTTGATCAGAGGCAAGCAAGTAGGTGAAGCTTTGGCGATCTTGAAACACACGCCAAAGGCAGCTTCTCCAGTTGTTGAAAAACTACTGAAGTCGGCTATTGCAAACGCTGAGCACAACTATGAGATGGATCCAAACAGCCTCGTAGTGGGTAAAATCTTCGTAGACCAAGGTCCTACGTTGAAGCGTTTCCGTCCGCGCGCTATGGGTCGCGCTAGCCGCATCCATAAACGCACGAGCCACATCACAGTGGTACTAAACGAGAAATAAGGAGGGATTACGTGTGGGTCAAAAGGTAAGCCCGGTAGGTCTTCGGATCGGTGTCATTCGTGACTGGGAGTCCAAATGGTACGCTGACAAGGACTTCGCAACTCTGTTGCACGAAGACTTGAAAATCCGTAAGTATGTAAAAGGGCGTCTGAAAGATGCTGCTGTATCCACGATCGAAATCGAACGCGCAGCTAATCGCGTGAACGTTACGATTCACACCGCTAAGCCTGGTATGGTAATTGGTAAAGGTGGAGCTGAGGTTGAAACTCTGCGTAAATCTTTGACTGAGCTGACTGGCAAACGCGTTCATATCAATATCAACGAAATCAAACGTCCGGATCTGGATGCTACTCTGGTAGCTGAAAATATTGCACGCCAATTGGAAAACCGCATTTCTTTCCGCCGTGCGCAAAAGCAATCGATCACTCGTACGCTGCGCTCTGGTGCTAAAGGTATCAAAACCTTGGTAAGCGGTCGTCTTGGCGGCGCGGACATCGCACGTTCTGAAGGTTACAGCGAAGGTACTGTTCCACTTCACACATTGCGCGCTGACATCGACTACGGTACTGCTGAAGCACATACCACTTATGGTCGCATCGGTGTTAAAGTGTGGATCTATCGTGGAGAAGTCCTTCCAGCGAGAAAGAACGTCGCTACTGAGGAAGGAGGCAAGTAATCATGTTGACGCCAAAACGCGTGAAACACCGTAAACAACACCGCGGGAAAATGGCTGGTAACGCAAAAGGCGGTACTACTGTTGCGTTCGGTGAATACGGATTGCAAGCAATGGAGCCATCTTGGGTAACTAACCGTCAGATCGAGGCAGCTCGTATCGCGATGACTCGTTACATCAAACGTGGTGGTAAAGTTTGGATCAAAATTTTCCCAGATAAACCAGTAACACAAAAACCGCTCGAAGTCCGCATGGGTTCCGGTAAAGGTTCTCCTGAGAAATGGGTAGCGGTAGTGAAGCCAGGCAAGATCATGTTCGAACTTGCTGGTGTTCCTGAAGAAGTCGCTCGCGAAGCTATGCGTCTGGCTATGCACAAACTGCCAATCAAGTGCAAGTTCGTGAAGCGTGAAGAAGTGGGTGGTGACGCACATGAAGGCTAATGAGTACCGTAATTTGACCACTGCCGAGATCGAACAAAACGTTACTTCTTTGAAAGAAGAGTTGTTCAACCTTCGTTTCCAGCTGGCTACGGGTCAACTCGAAACCACATCTCGTATTAAACAAGTGCGTAAGGATATTGCTCGTGCGAAAACCGTCCTGCGCCAGAGAGAATTGGGAATCGGCTAATTATAGGAAGGAGGTTTGAACGATGACCGCAGATCGCAATATGCGTCGAACAGTTGTAGGTCGCGTTGTTTCCGACAAGATGGATAAAACCATTGTTGTTCTTGTTGAAACTTACAAGACACATCCTTTGTACGGCAAACGCATGAAATTCTCGAAAAAGTTCAAGGCTCACGACGAGAACAACACGGCAAAAGTGGGCGACATCGTAGAAATCATGGAAACTCGTCCATTGTCGAAAGACAAGCGTTTCCGTTTGGTACGTATCGTCGAAGAGGCAGTAATCGTATAAGTCAGATTTTCGGATATTAATTCCGAAAGGAGGAACAGTAAATGATCCAAACTCAGACGAGATTGGCTGTTGCTGACAACTCCGGTGCAAAGGAACTCATGTGCATCAAGGTTCTGGGTGGTTCCGGTCGTAAAACGGCGAACATCGGTGATGTTATCGTGTGCTCCGTAAAATCCGCTACACCCGGCGGCGTTGTCAAGAAAGGTCAAGTAGTTAAAGCGGTAGTAGTACGCACAGTAAGCGGCGTTCGTCGTAACGATGGTTCTTACATCCGTTTCGATGAAAATGCAGCTGTAGTTATCAAAGACGATCAATCCCCACGTGGTACTCGTATCTTTGGACCTGTGGCTCGTGAGCTCCGCGATAAGGATTTCATGAAGATCATCTCTCTGGCTCCAGAGGTTATCTAATTGAACGGCAAAACTCAGGCAGTTTGTTCGATAGGAGGTGCACCAAGCGATGCACGTTAAAAAAGGCGACACTGTTATCGTAAATGCGGGCAAAGATAAAGGCAAAAAAGGTCGCGTTCTCGCTGCTTATCCAAAGAAAGAACGCGTTCTGGTTGAAGGTATCAACCTCGTGAAGAAACATAGCCGTCCGTCCCAAGCTAACCCGCAAGGTGGCATTGTGACTCAAGAAGCAGCTATTCACGTATCCAACGTATCTTTGATCGATCCGAAGTCCGGAAAAGCTACTCGCATCGGTTACAAAGTTTTGGATAACGGCAAGAAAGTTCGGTACGCGAAAAAGTCTGGCGAAGTACTCGACAAGTAGTCAGGTTGGAAAGGAGGATATCCTAGATGGCAACAAGATTGAAAGAAAAGTATACGAGCGAAATCGTGCCTGGTTTGATGAGCAAGTTCAACTACACTTCCATCATGCAAGTACCGAAAGTAGAAAAGATCATCATCAATATGGGTGTTGGCGAAGCGGTAGCTAACGCTAAGTCCTTGGATACTGCAATTGAAGACCTGCAAATCATCGCTGGTCAAAAGCCTGTAGTAACAAAGGCTAAGAAATCCATCGCGGGTTTCAAATTGCGTGAAGGTATGCCGATCGGTGCGAAGGTAACTCTGCGCGGCGAGCGTATGTACCACTTCCTCGATAAATTGATGAACGTATCTCTCCCGCGTGTTCGTGACTTCCGTGGAATTTCTTCCAAGGCTTTTGACGGTCGCGGTAACTATACACTTGGTCTGAAGGAACAACTGATCTTCCCTGAGATCGAGTACGATAAAATTGATAAAGTTCGTGGTATGGACATCGTTATTGTTACTTCCGCGAAAACGGATGAGGAAGCTCGTGAGTTGCTGACTCAAATGGGTATGCCATTCCGTAAATAAACCCACTCGTAAGGAGGGAAGAATGTGGCAAAGAAATCAATGATCATCAAGCAACAGCGGGAGCCGAAGTTTGCAGTACGCGCGTACACTCGTTGCGAGCGTTGCGGACGTCCTCACTCCGTATTGCGCAAATTCAAACTCTGCCGTATTTGCTTCCGTGAACTTGCTTATAAAGGTCAAATTCCAGGCGTGAAAAAAGCAAGCTGGTAATTTGAAACGGGAAGGAGGTTTTCTCTCATGGTTATGACTGATCCAATCGCAGATATGTTGACTCGCATCCGTAACGCCAACATGGTTCGCCACGAGAAGGTGGAAATCCCGGCGTCTACCATCAAGAAGGAAATCGCGCGCATTCTGAAAGAAGAAGGCTTCATCCGCGATGCGGAGTTTGTTGAAGACAACAAACAAGGAATCATCCGCGTATTCCTGAAGTACGGTACTAACAACGAGCGCGTCATCACAGGTCTGAAGCGTATCTCCAAACCAGGTCTTCGTGTATATGCGAAAAACAACGAAGTGCCAAAGGTTTTGGGTGGCCTCGGTTGCGCGATCATCTCTACATCCACTGGTGTAATGACTGACAAGCAAGCTCGTCAAGCTCATGTAGGTGGAGAAGTTCTCGCATACATTTGGTAATTAACAGATTGTAAATAGCACAGGAGGTGCACCACATGTCTCGTGTCGGTAGAAAACCGATCGTGGTCCCTGCAGGCGTTACCCTCACTCTGAACGGTACTGAGCTGACGGTAAAGGGCCCTAAGGGTCAACTCGTTCGTAGCTTCCATGAAGATATCAAAATCAACATCGCTGAAAACGAAGTAATCGTTGAGCGTCCAAGCGATAACAAACTTCACCGTTCCCTGCATGGTACAACTCGTGCGCTGGTATCCAACATGGTAACTGGCGTATCTGAAGGTTTCACTCGTACCCTGGAACTGGTCGGTGTAGGTTACCGTGCTGCCAAGTCTGGCAACGGTGTTACTCTCTCTCTTGGTTTCTCCCACCCAGTGGAAGTTACTCCAGAAGAGGGTATCGAAATCGATGTACCAAACCAAACCACTTTGGTGGTAAAAGGTATCAACAAAGAGCGCGTAGGCCAAATTGCTGCTGAAATCCGTTCTCTGCGTAAACCTGAGCCATACAAAGGTAAAGGTATCAAGTACAGCGATGAAGTTGTTCGTCGTAAAGAAGGTAAAAAAGGTAAATAAGCTTCTAGCTTCATGAGAAAGGAGGCCGCTTAATGTTTACGAAAGCTGATAAAAACAAAGCTCGGAAAAAACGCCACCTGCGAATCCGCAAACGCGTGATTGGTTCTACCATTCGCCCGCGTCTAAACGTTTTCCGTTCTTCTAAGCATATCTACGCTCAATTGATCGATGATGCAACTGGCGTAACACTGGTATCTGCATCTTCTTTGGATAAAGAGCTGGGCCTGAAAAATGGCGCTAACGTGGAAGCTGCTACAGCTGTTGGCACACTGATCGCTAAGCGTGCACAAGAAAAAGGTGCGACAGAAGTGATTTTTGACCGCGGTGGTTACATTTATCATGGACGTATTAAAGCACTGGCAGAAGCAGCTCGTGAAGCTGGTCTGCAATTCTAACAACAAGGAGGGTAAGGAATGCGTATCGACCCTAGCAAATTAGAGCTCGAAGAAAAAGTAGTCGCAGTTAACCGTGTAGCAAAAACGGTTAAAGGTGGACGTCGTATGAGCTTCAGCGCCTTGGTTGTTGTGGGAGACCGTAACGGCCACGTAGGTGCTGGTATGGGTAAAGCTCAAGAAGTTCCAGACGCCATTCGCAAAGCGATTGACGATGCTAAGAAAAAATTGATCCGTGTACCGATGAGAGGAACAACTGTTCCGCACCAAGTACTGTGCCAATTTGGCGCTGGTAAGGTTCTCATCAAGCCTGCTGCCCCTGGTACAGGTGTTATCGCTGGTGGACCTGTTCGTGCCGTACTCGAACTGGCTGGTGTAGGCGATATTTTGAGTAAGTCTCTTGGTTCCAACAATCCTATCAACATGGTCAACGCTACGCTGGAAGGTCTCGGCCGTCTGAAAACAGCGGAAGATGTCGCGAAATTGCGCGGTAAGACTGTTGACGAGTTGTTGGGTTAATAAGGAGGGAATGAACATGGCAAAATTGCAAATCACCCTCAAACGCAGCCTGATCGGACGTACAGTAGATCAGCAAGACACTGTAAAAGCTCTGGGTCTTCGCAAAATCAACTCCACTGTAGTGAAGGAAGACAATCCTGCAATTCGTGGAATGGTTTTCAAAGTGAAGCACTTGGTAGAAGTGAAAGAAGTAGAAGCTTAATTGAACATCTCAATTAGTTAGGAGGTGCAACGTATGAAATTGCATGAACTGCAACCTGCAGAAGGATCCCGTCACACTCGTAAGCGCATCGGTCGCGGTATTGGTAGCGGTACTGGCAAAACTGCTGGTAAAGGTCACAAAGGTCAAAACGCTCGTTCCGGCGGAGGTGTTCGCCCAGGATTCGAGGGTGGTCAAAACCCATTGTACCGTCGTCTGCCTAAGCGTGGTTTCACTAACATCAGCCGCAAAGAATTTGCGATTGTTAGCTTGGACGCGCTGAACCGTTTCGAAGAGGGCACTGTAGTAACACCTGAGCTGTTGAAAGAAACTGGTGTTATCAGCGCGCTGCGCGACGGTGTTAAGGTTCTTGCTAATGGTGAACTGACTGTGAAGCTGACTGTAAAAGCTCACAAGTTCTCCGGAGCAGCTGCTGAGAAGATCGCTCAAGTCGGTGGAACAACCGAGGTGATCTAATGTTAGCGTCCTTAACTAACATTTTTAAAATTAGCGACCTTCGTCGCAAGATCCTTTTTACGCTCATGATGCTGGTTGTTTTCCGTCTCGGAAGCTTTGTGCCAGTTCCTAACGTAAATGTCGAGTTATTTCAGCAGAATGCAAACCAATTACTTGGCTTGTTGAACACCTTCTCGGGTGGAGCACTGCATAACTACTCGATTTTTGCTATGGGAATCATGCCGTATATTACGGCATCGATTATCATGCAGCTGATGTCCATGGATGTTGTACCTAAGCTTACGCAATGGGCACGTGAAGGGGAAGTTGGCCGTCGCAAGATTGCTACTGTTACCCGTTACGCTACCATCATCCTTGGACTGATTCAGTCTGTAGGGATGACGATTGGATTCAACAATATGACACCAGGCTTGTTAAACGATACATCGATTGGCAGCTATGCGCTCATTGCGTTGACATTGACAGCTGGGACCGCATTCATGATGTGGATGGGGGAACAGATTACGGAGAAGGGTATCGGTAACGGGATTTCGATCCTGATCGTTGCCGGGATCGTTGCAGGGCTGCCTAATGCGGCTTCAACGATTTACACCACACAGTTTGGTGATCCTGCTCAAAACATCTTTTTCAGCATCGTCAAAGTTCTGCTTATTTTATTGGTGGTCCTCGCCATTGTTGTCGGGGTTATCTTTATGCAGCAAGGTCTTCGTAAGATTCCGGTGCAATATGCGAAACGAGTGGTTGGACGCAAAATGTACGGTGGTCAATCTACCCACATTCCGCTGAAAATCAACTCTGCTGGTGTAATCCCTGTAATCTTTGCGCTATCGCTCGTAATGTTCCCTTCCACGATTGCACAGTTCTGGGTGGATGCATCCGGACAAGGATTCGCTAACTGGATTTATCAGAACTTCCAAGTGCAGAAGCCTCTTGGGATGACACTTTACGCTATTTTGATTCTCGGTTTCACCTATTTTTACACATTCGTACAGATTAACCCGGTACAAATGGCAGAAAATATGAGAAAAAATGGCGGTTATATTCCTGGTATCCGACCTGGTAAAAACACTGAGGTATTCATTACTCGTACATTAAACCGGTTAACATTGGCGGGGGCTTTGTTCCTGATGGCAATTGCCATTTTGCCATTCTTCTTCAGTAGTATTGCAAGCTTGCCGCAATCCATTTCGATCGGTGGTACATCACTGTTGATCGTAGTTGGGGTATGCTTGGATACAATGAAGCAGATTGAAAGTCAGATGATCAAACGCCACTATCAAGGGTTTATCAAGTAATGACTTGGATGTTTACAGAAAAGCTTCTGTAGCTTTTTTGATGGGACGGAGGGAATGGACGTGAATATAATTCTGATGGGACTGCCTGGAGCCGGTAAAGGGACACAGGCAGAACGTATCGTAAAAGAGTTTGACATCCCGCACATTTCGACTGGCGACATGTTCCGAGCTGCGGTCAAAAACGAAACGCCGCTCGGACTAGAGGCTAAATCCTACATGGATAAAGGTCATCTCGTCCCAGACGAGGTCGTCATTGGTATTGTGCGGGAGCGCCTTTCGATGGATGACTGCGCAAAGGGATTCCTCTTAGATGGTTTTCCGCGCACAGTTCCTCAGGCGGAAGCGTTGACAGCTACAGTAAAAGAGCTGGGACGCGAAATTGACCATGTAATTAACATCAACGTTCAACGCGAGCAATTGATTGAACGTCTGACCGGTCGCTGGATCTGCCCTGTTTGCGGTGCTAGCTATCACACGATGTTCAATCCTCCAAAAGAGGCTGGCGTATGTGATAAAGATGGTGGTAAGCTGTATCAGCGTGATGACGACAAGATCGAAGTGGTAACACAACGCCTTGACGTAAATATCGCTCAAACACAGCCACTTATCGACTACTACTCCGCACAGGAACTTCTGCGAGATATCGATGGAGAACAAGATATCCAGGTAGTGTTTGCGGAAATTAAGTCTTTGTTGCGAGGGTAATTGCGAATGATTATCCTAAAGTCGAAAGCAGAACTTGAGGTTATGCGCGAAGCTGGTCGTATCGTCGCACTCACCCATCAAGAACTGGCCAAGGCGATCAAGCCTGGTGTCACGACGAAGCAGCTAGACGAAATTGCCGAGACCTTTATTCGAAGCATGGGAGCAATTCCATCGTTTAAAGGCTATGGTGGCTTTTCAGGAAGTATCTGTGCTTCAGTCAATGAAGAACTCGTACACGGGATCCCAGGTAAACGGGCGTTGCAAGAAGGAGACATTATCAGTATCGACATTGGTGCCCAGTTTCAGGGTTACCATGGCGACTCCGCTTGGACGTATCCGGTCGGTCAGATTTCAACAGAAAACCAGAAGCTGCTCAGAGTAACGGAAGAGTCGTTGTACAAGGGGCTTGAAAAAGCTGTTCCGGGTGGACGCTTATCCGATATCTCTCATGCGATTCAGGTTCATGCAGAAGCTGCCGGCTTCACACTCGTTCGCGAGTATGTGGGGCATGGGATCGGGCAAAACTTGCACGAAGATCCGCAGGTTCCTAACTACGGACCTCCTGATCGAGGACCGCGGTTAAAACCAGGCATGGTGTTGGCAATTGAGCCAATGGTAAATGCCGGCGAACGTTATGTCCGCACATTGGAGGACAATTGGACGGTAGTAACAGTGGATCGGAAAACTTGTGCTCATTTTGAACACACCATCGCGATTACGGAAGATGGCTATGAGATTTTTACACGGACATAAAAACGGTAGTTCCGAACGGTTCGGGATTGTCGTCCAACGTGTCGACGATAAGTTCGTTGTGTGATCATTTCGCAAAACTCATGGTCCGACTGAAGAGCAGAAGAAAGGAGAGTTTACCATGGCAAAAGATGATGTAATTGAGGTGGAAGGTACGGTAATCGAACCTTTGCCAAATGCTATGTTTCGAGTAGAATTAGAGAATGGACATAAAGTCCTTGCTCACGTCTCAGGAAAAATCCGCATGCACTTTATCCGTATCCTGCCGGGGGATAAAGTAACTGTTGAACTGTCGCCGTACGACTTAACCCGCGGGCGTATTACGTACCGCTATAAATAGTAAGCAAAACCCCTAGAAAAGGGAGGCAAGAACCATGAAAGTGAGACCTTCGGTTAAACCGATCTGCGAGAAATGCAAGGTTATCCGTCGCAAAGGTAACGTAATGGTTATTTGTGAAAATCCGAAGCATAAGCAAAAACAAGGGTAAACAAGGAGGTGCTTTTGACACATGGCACGTATTGCAGGCGTAGACTTGCCGCGCGAAAAACGCGTTGAAGTTGCTCTTACCTACATTTTTGGTATTGGCCGCCCCACGTCTCAAAAAATTCTGTCCGCTACTGGCGTAGACATGAACACTCGTGTTCGCGATCTGACAGAAGATGAAGTGAACAAACTTCGTGAGTACATCGACAAAACTGTGAAGGTGGAAGGTGACCTCCGTCGTGAGATCTCCCTCAACATCAAGCGTCTGATGGAAATCGGTTGCTTCCGTGGCATCCGTCATCGTCGTGGACTTCCAGTTCGCGGTCAACGTTCTAAAACAAATGCTCGTACGCGTAAAGGTCCACGCCGTACAGTAGCAAACAAGAAGAAGTAAAGGAGGGTAATCTGACATGGCGAAAAGAAAACAAGCTACAGCAACTCGTACCCGTCGTCGTGACCGTAAGAATGTTGAAGTCGGCGTAGCACACATCCGCTCAACTTTCAACAATACGATTGTCACTATCACGGATCCACACGGTAACGCGATCTCTTGGTCCAGTGCTGGTTCCCTCGGCTTCAAAGGCTCCCGTAAAAGCACTCCATTTGCTGCGCAAATGGCTGCTGAAGCGGCTGCACGCGTTGCTATGGAACACGGTATGCGTTCCCTTGAAGTATCGGTAAAAGGCCCAGGTGCTGGTCGTGAAGCTGCGATCCGTTCCCTGCAAGCAACTGGTCTTGAAGTGAACATGATTAAAGACGTGACGCCAATTCCGCACAACGGTTGCCGTCCACCAAAACGTCGCCGCGTGTAACTGGTTTATATCGTTCAGAACATGTCCATACTAGAATGGTAAATTCTGATTTATAGCTTGTCATGCACGCAAACGGTAAACCGCCGGGGAAATTCCTGAGTGGGCACGTATGCGGCCCACCCAAGGATTTCGACGTTTTGAAGGAGGGTTTGTTTAATGATAGAAATAGAAAAACCAAAAATCGAGGTTGTGGAAGTTAGCGACGACAACTCGTATGGAAAGTTTGTTGTAGAACCTCTAGAGCGCGGATACGGAACTACCCTTGGCAACTCGCTGAGACGAATTCTTCTTTCGTCCTTGCCAGGCGCGGCAGTTCGTACTGTTCAAATCGATGGGGTTCTTCACGAATTCTCTACGGTTGAAGGCGTCGTTGAAGATGTAACCGAGATCATCCTGAACATCAAAGGCTTGGCGCTGAAGATCCATTCCGATGAAGAAAAAGTAATCGAGATCGATGCAGAAGGCGAAGGCGTTGTCAAAGCGGGAGATATCCGTGCTGACAGTGATGTGGAGGTCTTAAACCCTGATCTTCATATTGCAACGTTGGCCAATGGCGGTCGTCTGCATATCCGCATGACAGCTGGACGTGGTCGTGGTTATGTTCAATCTGACGGAAACAAATCTGAGGATCTGCCTATTGGTGTGATTCCGATTGATTCGATCTACACGCCAATCAAGCGCGTTAACTATCAAGTGGAAAATACCCGTGTAGGGCAAATGACCAACTATGACAAGTTAACACTTGAGGTTTGGACTAACGGTAGCATCAGTCCGGAAGAAGCCGTGAGTCTCGGCGCAAAAATCATGACGGAGCACCTGAACTTGTTCGTTGGTCTGACTGACGAGGCGAAGGATGCAGAAATCATGGTAGAGAAGGAAGAGGACAAGAAAGAGAAAGTCTTGGAGATGACTATCGAAGAGCTCGATCTTTCCGTTCGTTCCTACAACTGCTTGAAGCGTGCCGGTATTAATACCGTGCAAGAGCTGACGCAGAAGACCGAAGAGGACATGATGAAAGTACGCAATCTGGGGCGCAAATCTCTTGAAGAAGTTCAAGAAAAGTTAGCTGAACTGGGCTTGTCCCTGCGCAGTGACGATTAGAATAGCAAACCAAGAGGCAAACTTTTGTTCTCTCGATTAAGAGGGAGGTAAACCACATGGCACAACGTAAATTGGGTCGTCGTAGCTCAGCTCGTAAAGCGCTGTTCCGCGACTTGGTAACAGACCTGATCATCAACGAGCGCATCGAAACTACAGAGATGAAGGCGAAAGAACTGCGCCCAATCGCTGAGAAAATGATCACGCTCGCGAAACGTGGCGATCTGCATGCTCGCCGTCAAGTTGCTGCTTTCGTTCGCAAAGAAGTTGCGAATGCTGAAGGCCGCGATGCTGTTCAAAAACTGTTCGATGAAATCGCTCCTCGCTTCAAAGAGCGCAACGGTGGATACACTCGTATCCTGAAAGCCGGCCCTCGCCGTGGCGACGCTGCTCCAATGGCGTACATCGAATTCGTTTAATACATGTAAACTGGTCGTTTACTCAGGTTTTAAGCCTGGTAGATTACCGCGAAAAGGGTGGGGGCAGATCTGGTCATAGGCTGGACTCTGATTCAACCCTTTTTTCCTTTCTCATCGAAATCCTGCTAGTCAGTTCCCTGTGAAGGCTGGGGAGGTTGTGAATGCCTCATGAATGAAGATAACCTGCTGGCATTGCGAGATGTTTCTTATACCTACGATGGTGAGGATGGCCAACGGGTTCCGGTATTACAAGGTGTTGACCTTACCATTCAAAAAGGTTCCTTTGTATCCGTACTAGGTCACAACGGTTCCGGCAAATCAACGATGGCAAAGCTGATGAATGCTCTGTTGCTTCCAGAAGGCGGCACAGTACTTATCAGTGGAATGGATACGAAAGATGGGGAGCAGCTTTGGGAAATCCGACGACATGTTGGCATGGTCTTTCAGAACCCGGACAATCAGATTGTTGGGGCTACAGTGGAAGATGATGTCGCCTTTGGCCTAGAAAACATGGGTGTGGACCCCAAAGAGATGCGAGAACGCATTGATGAGGCGCTCGTTTCTGTAGGGATGGAGTCTTATTTACAGGCACAACCACATCGTCTGTCTGGGGGTCAAAAGCAACGAGTGGCGATCGCAGGGATTATGGCGATGCGTCCTTCTGTCATCATCTTGGATGAAGCGACAGCGATGCTTGATCCACAAGGGAGAATGGAAGTGCTGAATCTGGCTCGTCAACTGAACCGTGACGAGGGACTCACGATCATCAACATTACCCACTTTCCGGAAGAAGCCATCTATTCGGATAAGGTCATCGTTATGAATGCGGGTGAGGTCCTGATGGAAGGTAAGCCAACTGAAGTGTTTAATGAGGTAGATCGATTGAAACAGGTGGGACTTGATGTGCCATTTGCCGTTCGACTTCGACACGCACTTCAATCCAAAGGGATTGATTTACCGTTTGTCCTGCATCAAGAGGAGCTGGTGGAGCACGTATGCAAATTACTTTTGACCAAGTAAGCCATATCTACGCAAAGGGAACACCGTTCGAACGAGTTGCCTTACACAATATTTCGCTGACGATTCCATCCGGTTCGTTTGTCGGAATTATTGGCCACACGGGCTCAGGTAAGTCAACGCTGATTCAGCACTTGAACGGTTTGCTGATGCCTAGTTCAGGGCAGATTACCCTGGGTGATGCGGTCATTACTCCAAAGCGGCGATTACCCCATGCTCAAAGGCGCGATATTGGGCTCGTCTTTCAATATCCTGAACATCAGTTGTTTGAAGAAACGGTTGCGAAGGATGTTGCTTTTGGACCACTCAATTTTGACTTGCCAACGGAAATGGTGGAAGCCCGCGTAAAGGAGTCCCTTGAAATTGTTGGCCTAGATTATGCCACGATCAAGGATCGCTCGCCGTTTCATTTGAGTGGCGGGCAAATGCGACGTGTTGCTTTGGCTGGTGTTCTTGCCATGCAGCCGAAGGTTCTGGTATTGGATGAACCAACTGCGGGCCTTGATCCTGCGGGACGAGTAACGATTCTGGAAGGGATCTACCGGATTCATCGGGAACAGAACCTCACGACACTATTGGTCACGCACAGCATGGAAGAGGCAGCCCGCTATGCAGACTATTTGCTTGTGATGGCACAAGGCCAAGTAGCTTTGCAGGGTAAGCCAGAAGAAGTATTCATGCATGTGGACCGTCTCCGAGAGCTGTCTTTGGATGTACCGGAAACGGTGGCTCTTGTATCGCAAATGAATCAAATGCTGCCGGACAAGGCTAGTCTGCCGAGCTCCCTTTATCGGGAGGAAGAGCTGATTGCCCATCTGCTGGAACGACTGTCCGTACCAAAGGAGGGCTAGGCATGCTGCAGAATATCGCAATTGGTCAATACGTACCAGGGCAATCTTTTTTACATCGTGCAGATCCGCGAAGCAAGCTTCTCTTCATCATCCTTTTTGCTACCTTGATTTTTCTGGCTAACAATACGGTAACCTACGCCATACTCATTGGTTTTACCTTGTATGCTGCACTTCTTTCTAGGCTTTCATTGTCCTATATATTAAAAAGCTTAAAGCCAGTCTGGATCCTGATTTTATTTACCGTCGTCTTGCATATTTTTATTACGAAAGGCGGAACGGTCTACTTTCAGTGGGGATGGTTTACAGTAGAAGAACAGGGAGTTCGCCAGGCGATCTTCATTTCTTTGCGCTTGGGACTTTTGATTCTCATTAGTTCCTTGCTAACACTGACCACCTCTCCAATCGATTTGACGGAGGGTTTGGAGCGTTTACTAGGACCACTAGGGAAGATCGGCATACCGGTTCATGATATAGCCCTGATGATGTCAATTGCACTCCGGTTCATTCCGACCCTGATGGAAGAAACGGATAAGATCATCAAGGCGCAGACCGCCAGAGGAGCCAATTTCACCAGTGGTAGTCTCGTACGCAGAGCCAAGAACCTGATTCCGATCGCTATCCCATTGTTCGTTAGTGCGTTTCGGCGTGCTGAAGAGCTGGCTTTGGCGATGGAAGCTCGTGGCTATCGCGGGGGAGTGGGTAGAACGCGGCTGAATAAGCTGACGTTTACTTGGCGTGATGGAACCGTAGCTGGTGTGAGTGTGATCTTGGTAATCGTGATTGGATGGTGGCGTACATGAAGCGACTGCGATGTGTATTAGCATATGACGGAACTGACTTCAGTGGTTTTCAGGTACAGCCAGATCAAGTAACGGTCCAGGGTGAAATTGAAGCCGCATTGAATCGGGTTACCGGAGAAGATATTCAAGTCTTCGGGTCGGGCCGGACAGATGCGGGCGTTCATGCACGAGGTCAAGTGATTCACTTTGACACGTCGAGTAACATTCCGATGGATAAATGGCGGTTTGTGTTGAACAATCAATTGCCTGATTCTATTGTCATTCGGACAGTCGAAGAGGTCGATGCCTCTTTTCATGCGCGTTTTGACGTGCAAGTAAAAGAATATCGATATTGCATCGACAACAATCCAGTGGCAGATGTATTTCGACATCGTTACGCCGACCATGTCCGGTTTCCGTTAGATGTGGACGCGATGCAGCAGGCTGCTCATTATTTGGTGGGTGAACATGATTTTACTTCCTTTTGCTCGGCAAAAACATTCGTCGAGGACAAGGTTCGGACTGTGTACGGGCTCACCGTGGAAAAAATCGGACACGAGGTATGGGTGACATGCCGAGGCAATGGTTTTTTGTACAACATGGTTCGAATTATTGTGGGGACTTTGGTTGAAGTAGGGCAAGGAAAAAGAAGCCCTGCTGAACTGAGGGAAATCCTCGCGGCATGTGATCGGGAAAAGGCAGGTAAGACAGCACCAGCCAAGGGTCTGACCATGTGGGAAGTTGTCTACTAGTTCTCTGATTTCCAACTATTAGACGAACGAGCAGCACTTGACTAAGGGGCGTCTATGTAGTACGATATTCCTTGGTATTTTAACCCCGCCTAGCCCCACTCTAGCCCCGGGATTGAAAGACAAGATCGTGAATACATGGAACACCTGGAAGAGTTGCTCACCCGTAACAGCAATTATCTTCCATTGCAAGTTTCGGTTGTTTTGGTTATAAGTAGATGGATATGTGTTAGGTAAGATATTTAGGAGGGACAAAAATGCGTACCACATATATGGCGAAACCGCTCGAAGTTGAGCGCAAATGGTACATCGTTGACGCTGAAGGCCAAACGCTGGGTCGTCTGGCGAGCGAAGTAGCTTCTATCCTGCGCGGAAAATTGAAACCAGAATTCACTCCTCACGTTGACGCTGGCGATTTCGTAATCGTAATCAACGCTGACAAAGTGAAATTGACTGGTAACAAACTGAATGACAAAATTTACTACACTCACTCCCTGTATCCAGGTGGTTTGAAAAAGACCACTGCTGGCGCAATGCTGAACAAACGCCCAGATCGTATGTTCGAACTGGCGGTAAAAGGCATGCTGCCTAAAAACAGCCTGGGACGTCAAATGTTCACCAAGCTGAAAGTATACGCTGGAACTGAGCATCCACACGCAGCACAAAAACCAGAAGTTTGGCAAATTCGCGGTTAAGGTAAAGGGAGGAAATATACGTGGCACAAGTACAATACTACGGTACAGGTCGTCGTAAGCACTCCGTAGCACGCGTTCGCCTGGTTCCAGGTGAAGGTCGCATCGTGATCAACAAGCGTGAAATGGATACTTACTTTGGTTTGGAAACACTGAAATTGATCGTAAAACAACCACTCGTTCTGACTGAAACTCTTGGTCGTTACGATGTATTGGTTAACGTAAACGGCGGCGGAACCACTGGTCAAGCTGGTGCAATCCGTCACGGCGTTGCTCGCGCTCTGCTGAAAGCAGATCCGGAACTGCGCGGCGCTCTGAAACGCGCTGGCTTCCTGACTCGCGATCCTCGTATGAAAGAACGTAAGAAATACGGCTTGAAAGCAGCTCGTCGCGCACCTCAATTCTCCAAGCGCTAATTGCTGTTCGATACAACCCCTTGTCTGTTCGCAGGCAGGGGGTTTTTCCTTTTCACAAACGGGTATATTTGTCCATGTTTGTCCATATGATGGAACGAGAATGGGACAAAGGGGACGATACACTGTGACACGAAAAGGAGTAGGCTGGATATTGGCTTTTGCGGTACTCATGCTGTTGTTCACCTACGAAGCGCCTGATCGCTCTTCCTGGCAGGCATGGTCGTTGCCGTTGACGGGAACGGTCATAGCCATTGACCCTGGGCATGGGGGAATAGACGGCGGTGCCGTTTCCAAAGCTGGGGATGTGGTGGAGAAAGAAGTGACGTTGGCCATTAGCATGTACTTGCGGGATTTCCTTCAGCAGTCAGGAGCGTTTGTAGTTATGACGAGGGAGGAAGACAAGGATTTGGCGAGTCCAGATGCCGCGCAGGCACGCAAACGAAAATCTGAGGATATCCGAAACCGAGTAAGGCTGGTAAATGATAGTACACCGGATTTTTTGGTCAGTATACACGTCAATTCCATCCCTTCTCCGAAATGGTCGGGTGCACAGACTTTTTATTCCCCTAGCTTCAAAAAGAGCGCAGAAGTTTCTTATTTGATACAAGATGAAATCAAACGGGTGATCGGTCATACAGATCGGGTTCCGAGTAAGACGAATAATGTGTTCTTGATTCGGGAGGTAAACTGCCCGGCCGTTTTGGTAGAAGTAGGCTTTGTCAGCAATACGGAGGAGGCAAAGCGACTTCAGAGCGTTGAATACCAAAAGGCTATGGCAAATGCCATTTATCAGGGGATCTTACGTCAGTACTCGGGAGAAAAAGCACCAATTACACCTTAAGAGGGCGGTGGTCGTGTCCCTACCGCCCGAATATGCTATAATGAACGCGCATACGCTGTCGTTATACCAGCATGGAAATGTTTGAAAAGATCATAGATGAGGTGAACCAGAATGTTGACCAGAGAACAGGTTCTCGAAGCACTACGCGATGTAAAAGACCCTGAAATTAATCGTAGCTTGGTCGAGCTCAACATGATTCGGGATATCCATATTGAAGGCAAGACAGTAAGCCTCACGGTCGTTCTGACGATTTCGGGCTGTCCACTCAAAGCCAAGATCGAGGACGATGTCATCGCAGCTGTGAAAGCGTTAGGAGCCGAAGAAGTACGCCTGCAATTCGGATCAATGACAGACGAGGAACGTGCTGCTCTGTCTGCCCAGCTTCGCAAGAACCAAGGTGGGCAAACACATAACATGGCACCGGGACAAGCTCCCCTCTTGAACCCGATCTTGGCGAAGGATTCAAATACGACCTTTATTGCGGTCACTTCCGGAAAAGGTGGCGTCGGAAAATCGACGGTGACAGTGAACCTGGCTGTTGCGCTCGCGCGTTTAGGAAAAAAAGTGGGCATTATCGACGCAGACATTTACGGCTTTAGTGTGCCCGATATGATGAATATTGAACAACGTCCAACGGTAATTGGTGAAACCATTCTGCCTGTTGAAAAGCAAAATGTAAAGGTTATGTCCATGGGCTTTTTTGTGGAGGATAACTCTCCGATCATTTGGCGAGGCCCTATGTTGGGTAAAATGCTGCGTAACTTTTTCACGGAAGTACACTGGGGTGAAGAATTGGATTACCTCTTGTTGGACTTGCCTCCAGGAACGGGTGATATGGCCCTCGACGTACACACCATGATTCCGCAAAGCATGGAGATTGTGGTAACGACTCCTCATGCTACTGCAGCGTTTGTAGCAGCTCGCGCAGGAGCTATGGCAAAACGGACTGGTCATGAAATCCTCGGTATTGTGGAGAACATGGCGTGGTACGAAGCAAAGGATGGTTCGAAAGAGTACGTATTCGGGCGTGGTGGAGGGGCTAAGCTTGCCGAGACATTGGCATGTGAGTTGCTCGCTCAAATTCCACTGGGCCAACCAGATAATCATCCATCTGAACCTGATTATTCCCCATCGATTTATGGAGAAAAGACGGAAATTGGTCAGCTGTACATCGATATGGCCAAACGTGTCATAGAAAAATGCGGGGAAGCTGTCAAACAATAATATCCAAGAAGATGAAAAAGGTGGGCTCTGCAATAGAGCTCACCTTTGCGTTTTAGGAGGAAGGGTTGCCGCCGCCACCGCCGCCGCCACCTCCACCACCTTCTTTTCCCTTTCCTTTTTTCTTCGGCTTCAGTTCCTTTGGTTTTGTCATGTCCTCGGAAACTTTGGTCATGATCTTCATGAGTTCAGCCTGGAACAAAGGACTTTGCAGGGATTCCTTCATCACTTGCATGGTTTGTTGTCGATAAGCAGAGCTTTTCATCAGGTCCATCAAATTTTTCTCAAATTCAGGGTCTTTCATTACGCTTATAAGCTCTTTTTGGTATTCAGGGTCCTTCATCAGGTCCTTCATTAGCGTTTTTTGCTCGTTCTTCATGGATTTCGCCATGGCGCTTGCAAACTTAGGGTCTTTAAACGCCTCTTTGATGTGCGTGCTATTGGGATTCGTCATGCTTTGAATCAAAGTTGTCCGTACTGTCGATTCGTCGAGCATCAGATTTTGTTTAAACTTTTCGTCCTTCATCATCTTACTTACAGATTGCTTCGCTTCGTCCGTCTGCAATATGTCCAGCACCATGTCTTTGACGTTTTTATAATCAGGCTGAGACGAACTTTGTGCTTGTCCGCTACCCCCGCAACTGGTCAGCACCAGACAGAAAAGAGCGGTTAACCAAAAAGACATTGTCTTTTTTCTCATGGGGTGGACACCTCCTTCTTTACTCTGCCTACAAGTAACGTGTGCATTTTGTTTTGTTCTTACGCTAGTATTTTCTTGTATCCATTGGTACAATCATATTCGATGTGGATGGGAGGGAATACTTGGTGAGTTTACGTAAGTATGGATGGCTTTTTATTACCACGCTCTTGCTTGGGGGATTAGGTGGGATCCTGGTTGCCCTTATTTTTTATTTAGACAAGCTGCTCGTAGGAAGTACGGGTAACTTTTTTGTCGGCTTGTTCATGTATCTACTGTATGGAATGACCATTAGTATTGTGGCTCAGATGGGTTTTTTTGCGTATATGACGATTAATTATTTCGCTAAAACGATATTTAAAACACCTTCCCTGTGGAAAAGTGTCCAAGTATTTCTTATTTTGTTTGTCTTTTTCGATATGATTTATCTACGCTATACGTCCTTCGGTGAAGGAAAAGGATTTGGCACGTACTTTATTGAGCCAACGCTATTATTGATTGTCGCTATTGTTACCGCATATGGAAAAGTGAGTCTGACCAATAAATCTGCATGGATACCGACGACGTTCTTTATGTTTGTCGTTACGGCACTAGAATGGATTCCGGCATTGAAGGAAGATAATGTGCGTGCCACTTTGTCCATGCTTGTCCCACTATTGTTTTGTAACGTCTGGCAAGTCATGCAATTGCACCGTCTGGTAAAAAGAGAAAGCTGACCCAATGAAGGTCAGCTTTTTTTGTTTTAGTGAATTTCTTTGCTGTCTACACTTGTACCCGAAATGAGTTCAGATACTGTAACGAATTCATAGCCATCCTTGCGAAGTTGATCAATGATCACAGGGAGGGCAAGATGTGTATCTTTTGCAGAATCGCTCGCATGCATCAGGATAATGTCTCCTGGATGAGCTTTCGATAATACATTATTGATGATCACATCTGTTCCCGGATTGGTCCAATCTTTTGAGTCCGTATCCCACTGGATGACGGAATAACCCATGCGATTGGCGATTTCCAGCACTCGTTTGTCAAAATCACCATTTGGCATCCGAATGAGCGTAGGTTTTTTTCCAGTCATTTCGGTTAGAATGGAGTCCGCTTTAGCTATTTGGGAACGAATTTCTTCATCGGAGTATTTGGTGTAGTTATCGTGCTTGTGACCGTGCGAACCAATTTCTAAGCCATCTTCTTTGATGCGTTTTAAGATGTCCGGATGTCGTTGACTCCAAGGGGAGGAGAGGAAAAAGGTCGCTTTGTTTACCTTTTTTTCTTTCAAGACATCCAGTATAGGTAATGCTCGTGTCTCGCCCCAGCTAATGTCAAAGGTAAGGGCGATTTTCTTTTCTTTGGTGTCGACCTTATAAATAGCTTGGGGGGCTTGCGTGCTGGCACCTTCCGCAAAGGCAGCAATTGAATCGCGTTCCGCATAACCAATACCAGCTGTGAGTACGATGGCCGCGACGATAATTAAGATTTGCTTTAATCGTTTCGCGCTCATCACGTAAATGAATTTCATGGATAAGCACCTCCTTTGTCCGATAACAGTTTATGCAGGGAAGACAAGGATATTCTTTGGCCTGTTGGCTATTGTTGAGGTACAATGCATATAGTGAATGAAGAGGCAGTAAAGGGGTGTGGTGCATGGGCAATCGATTGCGGCATTTATGGCTTGATAACCGAAAATATTTCTTCGCCGCATGCTTATTGTTTTTTGGTGGTGCCTTGATTGGTTATTTTCAAGCACCGCTCGTTGAAGAGATGGTCGATCAAATGATGGGCCAATTAAAGGAAATTGCTGAACGGATAAAAGATAACGGCGGCGGACCTTTAGCAGTGTTCTGGATGATTTTTTCCAATAATGTTTTCAGTGCATTGATGATGATGGCGCTGGGCATATTGTTTGCATTCTTTCCCATAATTGGAATGCTTACAAATGGAGTGCTGCTTGGATTTATTTTTTTCAAATACAGTGCAGTGGGAGTAAGTCCATGGGTTATTTTTAGTGCAGGTATTTTGCCACATGGAATTTTTGAGCTCCCAGCTATCCTGTTTGCAGCGGGAGTTGGTATTCGTTTAGGGGTGCTGACTTTACGCTCAGTGGGAGTTCTAATCCAACCCCAAAAGCTGGCACGATTGAAAAATGACTGGTACGATACACTCAAGCAATTTCCAGTAGCGGTTCTTACTGTGGTCGTTCTGTTATTCGTCGCTGCTATTGTGGAGAGCACGATTACTCCAACTATTCTCAAGGAAACAGTGGGCCCACAACTGCAGCAATTGAACTTACTGAAATAATTCAGATTTGCGAACAAATTGAAGCCTTCCTAAACGGAGGGCTTTTTATTTTGAATAGGGCTGAATTTTGATGGAAAGGATAGAGGAGAGACTCGTAAGGCGGAGGGCGATATCGTTGCTAGGGTTTTTGTTTAATACAAAAGAAGTACAGGAACTAGAATACTTATTAAAACGTGAGCTGGAAGAGATGCTCCTTGATTTTAGCGATAAACGAATTGATCAACTAGTGAAGCGGGCCATGGAGGAGAGATACTCCATTATGTTTCGCATGTATGCAAGAATCGCCTCTCCCAATGAGTTATCCAAGTATGTCAGACGCAGAAAACTCGGGGAGGAGCATTATACTTAAAAACTTTTTTAAAAAACATATTGACTCAAAGATAGGTAACGTGATAGATTAATTCTTGTCCTTAAGACGCCATCACAAATAACGATGAACACTGAGGACAGGAAATTGCTCC